>CAUZRT010000042.1:0-14569 GCA_963582235.1 Lentisphaeria bacterium | reverse complement strand
GGACGGCGCCCGGCTGCGGAGGCGCCAGACACCGCCAAAGCGGCGCATGAAGGACGTGAAGCGATTCTTCATCGAACTCGATCGCCACGAACCGGAAGGCCGATTCAAGCTGGCCATATGCCTGTCGCTCCAGAGTGAGACAGGATTCGTCTGAGGTCGTATCCCTTGGCGGGGCCGAGCCGGTAAAGGTCGATTGGGCCCACGGGCATGAAGGAATCGCTAGTCGGACAAGCGGTACGTGGTGAGCCATTGCAGAAGGACGACGATCATCCAGACGTCCCGGCAGCGCTTGCCGGTCGTCAAGGCACTGCTCCAGAGCCGCCGGCAGTAGTCGCCGTCGAGGAACGGGGCAATGGCTTGCACATCGTCGATGAGCGCCTGAGACTCTTTCTTCCATGGTCCGCGAAAATAACTGGCCAGGGGAATGCTGAACCCGTGCTTCGGCCGGGCCCAGACGTCGCGCGGCAGATGGCGCTCAGCGAGCCGCTTCAGCACCCATTTCAATCCATGTCGAAGTTTGACGGCGGCATGGTACGGCAGTATGAAGTCTACCACCGGATTGCCGAGAAGCGGCACGCGGACTTCCAGTGACCGCAGCATCCCGGCACGATCGGTCTTAACCAAGCAATTATCCGAAAGATACGTCCATAGGTCCGCCCGCATCAGCGCGTCCGAGTCGATTGTGTCGGACCAACGTTCGAGGTTCTGCAGCCAGGCGCGGCGCGTGTCTGCAGCGCTAAGGCGGGGGAACCACTCCGGGCGAAAGAGGTGATCGAGAGATTTCTTCGTCGCCGGGTAACCGGAAAATTGCATGTTTTTCCAAATCAGTTTTTCCCTGCCATCAAGGCATACGGAAAAGAACGAGGCCGGCAGGAGGCCGAGCTCGACGAGTTTTCGCAAATGCCGCAGGACCGTGACTCCCGATCGATGATAAAACCGCTCGTCCTTGAGATAGCGCTCGTAACCGCCAAACAACTCATCACCGCCGTCGCCCGCAAGGGCCACCTTCACGTAGCGACGGCAGTAATATGCCATTAGCTGAGTCGGCAGATATGCCGGGTCGGCCAACGGCTGATCCAGCGACGATACGACGTTCAGCATGTCTTTCCCGGAAATCTCTTCGGCTTCGATCACATGATGCTCGGTGCCGAAACGCTCGGCCACCTGCCGGGCAATGTGTGTCTCGTCAAAACGGTCGCCGCCGTCCATGAACTTTACGGAGAAGGTCTTGACAGGATCCGACCGAACATCGGACATGTACGCGACAATCAGAGAACTGTCGACACCGCCGCTCAGGAAAGCGCCCAACGGTACGTCACTGACCATCTGACGACGAACACTCTCGCGGATCACATGATCGGCACCCGCGAGCAGTTCTGTGTCATCCTCGATTGCGGTGTGTGCCGCCGGCGAAATGTCCCAATAACGCCGGGCTTCGAACGATTTTTTTCGCCGGTCGTATAGGCAGCAGTGTGCGGGTGGGAGGACGGCGACCGCCTCCATGATACTCAGCGGATGGGGTATGTAGCAGGCAGCAAAATATTCGCGCAACGCTTTGAAGTTAATTCGTTTCGGAATTTCCGAAAAATGATGAAAAGCAGCGAGCGTGGAGGCGAATGTGAAGCCGTTATGCAGAGAGTAAAATAGCGGCTTGACCCCGAAACGATCGCGCGCCGCAAATAGCCGCTGAGCCTGAGTGTCCCAGATGGCGAAGGCGAAGATGCCGTCGAGCCGGGTCAGAACAGATTCGCCCCATTCCTGATACCCGACCAGCAGCACCTCGGTGTCGGACCGGGTGCGGAAATCTCGGCCGCGCGCCGACAGTTCTTTTCGAAGCTCGCGAAAGTTGTAGATTTCGCCATTGTAGACGATGTGATATCGGCCACAGACGCTGTGCATCGGCTGGTCGCCAGCCGCCAGATCAATGATGGCCAGCCGCTGATGGCCCAGTTGAACCTCATGGTTTTCCCAGGTTCCTGAGCCATCCGGTCCGCGATCTTTCAATGTCGCCAGCGCATCGGCGAACTGCCGCGCCGGGATCTTCGGTATGCTGCCGAGAATTCCGCACATGGGTGATCGTCTCGCAACGTGAATCAGCCTTTACACGAGGCTATGAAGATAGCATTCTTCACGCAATTGTACATGCCGGACACCGGCGGCGCGGAGATCCTTATGGATCGGTTGGTCCGCTCGCTTCAGGCACAAGGTCATTTGGTCGTCGTCATCGCGCCGCGGCGGTGGGGCAATCAGGTTCGGCTACCCTACCCGGTGGTGCGCACGCTGCGGCCATTCTCGAAACATTTTCTGCAACATACGCTGCCGCCGCTTCTGTACGCCTATGCACGCTACCGGTTCGAAATCATCCATTGCCAGAGCGAGTATTACGCCGCCTGTGTGGCCCACACGTTCAAACGACTGACGGGTGTCCCGTACGTGGTGCGGGCCCTCGGCGGGCAGTTCAATATCGTGTCGCAAAAGCCAAACCTCGCGCCACGTATGCGGCGAGCCCTGCAAGCAGCCGATGGTGCCATCGCGCAAGGCGCGTTTCTCTACCGCCAGATACTCGACTACGGTATCGAAGCGGACCGTATCACAACGATACACAACGGCGTTGACCCGGCCGAGATCCTCGTCGACGGCACTTCACCGCGGCCGCTTCCTTACCTTCTCTATCTGGGCGGTCTCCGCCATGTCAAAGGGTACGATGTCCTGCTCCGCGCCTTTGCCGAGATCGTGGACGACATCAAACCCGTACAGTTAGTGATGGCCGGCGGGAACCAGGAAAACGAACAGTTCATTAAACTGCTTCATTCGCTCGGGCTCTCAAAAGAGCAGGTCGTTTTCGTCGGAAACCTGGACCGCCGCCAGACGGCGCTTCACCTTCGCCATGCGTTACTTTATGTCTGCCCGTTTCGTCGATCGCCGTTCTCGAATGCAAACCTCGAGGCGCTGATGGCCGGGACGCCCATTGTAGCGACCGCTGTCGACGGCAATATCGAGCAGATTCGCGACGGGCAGGACGGCGCGCTGGTGCCTGTCGAGGATCCTAAGCAACTGGCACTGGCGATCAAGGGAATCTACCGGGACACGGAGTTACGTCGGCGGATGTCGATGTCGGCGACGGAACAGGCACAGTGCTTTACGTGGGATAAGATGGTCACGAAATATCTGTCACTGTATCAGACCGTCCTGCAACGGTCCGCAAGCAACGCCGATGTTCGCGCCAAGGGCTGAGCTGGCGCCGCGACACGACGGATGCCGGCAGGCCGACGCTCGATTGGTGCCCGCTGGCGCAGGCGCACCATCCATTTTCCATCAACGACTAGCCGTCAGCCACCGATGCCGATACCGATCGAAGAAGTCCTAAATCGCGCCGAACGATGCGTCGCTACATACGAAGAAATTGTGCGTAACGTGCCCTTCGAGAAGAAGGGTATCCTTTACAGCGAGATGCTGTTTCTGTATAGCTTCCTCGAGGAAGGGGCGCCGGGCCGCTTGCTCTAGTCGGGACTGTAGAGCGCGGCCAGAGCACCCTGATTCTTGGCCTGTTGTTGCCTGAATCAAAATATCAGTATCGAGTTTGATTACGATTCGCCTGACGCACCGCTTGCTGAAGCGAGACTGCGCGATTTGGCCAATGTCGAACTCCGTTTCGGTAATGCCCGAACACTGCTGCCGGAGATTGTGAAACCGCATGATGTGGTTGTCATTGACGGCCCGAAGTACTTTGGCGCGCTCAAGCTGGCGCTGCCCCTGCCACAGACCGGTCGGCCGCGATTGGTCTTTATCCACGATTGCCACATCAGTTCGCCGATCCGGGGTTTCATCGAGCAGGAGTACCCGTCTGCGGTGGTCAGCGATCACCCGAAATTCACCGAGTGCTACCGTTACCTGGACGAGCGCTGTGCGGACGCCGTGGACGGCGCCCTGACCGGTGGCATCTGGCGACCCTACGAATTCCTTGGTAAGCCGCATTCGAGCTATGGCCCGACGTTTGCCTACCTGACCCCGATCGACGATTATCCATACAAGGCAAAAATATCCAAGCTGTCGCTGGAGAAGTTTCGCGACAGGGTTGTCCGATCTGTATGCAAACGCTTTCTGGGTGGTGTCAGAGATTAGTGAAGCTTCGCCCCATAGGTTTTCGGCGGAGTTTTGGCGATTAATCTTATCGGAATCCGTCGTCACAATTCGTCCTGGTCCTCGAAACCGTCGCGCAATCGAGGACGAAGGGAAAGAACGAACAACGGTGGGTCAAACAGGCGGAGAGTATGAAACTTAAAACTGCCGAAAATCCGGACAAAACTTTGGGGTCGTCGCAATAGCGTCCTGCCCACGCCGGTCGCCCTGCGGACCGGCCGCCGCCGCTGCAACAGTCCGACCGAAACTGCTATTCCCCGCCGGTGTCGTCACCGTCGACGAGCGTTGATTCCGAACCTGCTGCTGCCGGCGCCCAATGAAAATACGATGCGATCGCCTGCGCCAGAAATTCATGCCCGGCCGGTGTCAAATGGCCGATGCCGCCAAAGTATAGTTTTCGTATCTCCTCGATCGGCATGTTCCGTTCCATCATAAGGTCGGCCAAAGATACGAAGGGGATCTGGTGGTCGGCGGAAAATTCCTTCAGCCGTTCGTCGGGATACCGCAGATCGTAGTCGCCCAACTGCATGCTCCAGCCGACAGACGGATTGTTTTCATAGAACGGCGGCGGTAAAACAGGGATGGAAACGAGCCGGAAAGCGATGCTGTTGGCAGTGGCGAAGCGATGGCATTCATCCAACAAAGCCAGGCCGACGTCATAGGCGGCCATCGCCTCCTCCGACAGCGGTAGTTTGAAGATGAAACCATCCAGGCCCATATCAGCAAACTCGGCGCCGAGGCCATTCCCGCCGCGACGGCGACGGCGCGAATCGCTCCGGTCGATTCCTAATACGCGTTTGATTGCCCGTCGCGTGACCCGGAGCACATGTGGCGAGAGATAATGACTACGCAGGATGAGCGGCAACAACGCAATCGGATGACGGTGATTGTATTCCAGACGGCCGACAAACGCCTTCACGGCCGGCGCACTGTCGGGATGCAGTCGAAGGGCACCGCCCGAATCCAGTTCGTAATAGATATAGCGCGACGGATCACGGCCTTGCCGCGCCAGCACGAGGTTGCGAAAGTCGTTGCCGACGAAAAGAACGATGACGGCCGCCTACGGATGAAACATTCTGTGGGCATACTTGAACAGCTCGAGATAGTAGGCGGGACCGATATTCGACAGCCCGATCGCGAGCACGGCCAGCGCCGCCTCCGGCGACGAAGCTTCGGCCAGCCGCGCTTCGAGTTTCGGACCCGTGGTTTCCTCATGCCGACACCTAGACCGCCTCCACAAAACTGTCGCCAATCAAAGCAATCTGCTGACCGTTCGAACTGTCCGTGAACGGCGGAGCGTGCCAACCAAACCGATTCATCATATCGTTGGCAAAGCCTTCCCGCGTATAATAAACGCGACCGCAAGGAACGTGCCGGTATGTGTGAACCTCCGGGATCGCACCCGCGAATCCGGCCAATTGCAGAAGCAACTCGCAGCTCAAAAGAAGATAGATCAGGTACAAGAATCTCTTTTTCCAAGGGACGGTGCCTCTGATCAACAGGACGATGGAAACCAGACCAATGCCGAGAAGGGCAGCCGCTACACCCGTATCTTTCCGGTGCAATCCGGTGGATACAATGTAGTGCGCGTACAGCAACGCCAGGATCACAAAGGCACCGGCGATCATCGTCAGCATCAGGTTGTAAGCCGCGTTCCGGCATACCCGCTGCAATACGTTTCATATTTCGTCGTCCTCCCGAAAGGAGCCGCTTCGCGTGTCAACGCGGAACGGTGCGGACTTGGCGGACAAAGGCGTCCGCAAATGCCGACCGGATCGCCTTAATTCGCACCCGGGTTGAATGCATACACGAGAATGCCGGCGTCTTCCCACTGGTCCGTCATCATTGAGATTTGCGGACCGTCGGGATCGAAGCCGGAGAACGCTTGCAGAAAATCGGCGTCGACTATTATCAGATCGACTTTGCGGAATCGACAAAGATTCACCACCTGCTGGTGTTGCGCCCCGCGATACATCCCGATCAGCGGCTCGTAATCGCCATTTGCCCAATAGACAATCTGCGGACGATCCGTGAGAATGACGGGCTGCCGGCCATCGTGATATCCCCACGGCAATAAACTGGACTGCTGCCGGTTATCGGCATTGGTATCAAGTCGGTCCCGATTGTCGCGAATCCAGGTACCGATATCCATTTCAACCCGATCGGCACCGCGCAAAGTTTCGCGCACGCTGCTCATGCCAGCCCAGATGGAGAGAGCGAAAGCCAAACCGACGGCGACCACCCCAAGGGTTCGCGCCCTGCGTACCAGCACTGCCGGAAGACGCAACCGTGACCTGGTCAATCCTGTTGAAAACGCAATGATTACCCACGGAAAATAAAACGGTATTGCCGGCACAATCAAACGTTTCTCAATGTTCGGCAACAGGACCCAATGCGAAAGCAGGTGATAGGCGAGGATGATGCCGTTGAGAGTGTCGAATAATTTCCACTGCCGACGAAGGATTAACGCGACGATGCCGACGAGGGCGAAGACGGCATAACGAAGATAGACGCCTTTGAGCATTTCCTTCAGTTTGTAGGGAACCGACCCGACGGCGGGATCCTGAAATTGAGAGAGCCAATCGCCGGGCATCGCGTCTTGCGTCTCCGCGTCCGGTTCAACCGCCGCATCGTCTCGGCAGAGCCCATATGCCAGCGCCTGTCGACGATGAGCTCTGACTGCATCGGCACACGGGTCCTGCTCAATAACGGAAATCGGCAGGATCCTGCGAAGGACCGGTATCTGCTTCGAACTTAGCAACGGATAACCTGTGACCTGATATTGATAGTAGATCCAGGGACTGCTCATAATTGCGAAGATCCCGAGCACAAACCCGGCGCGTGCCGCTCCCAAAGAAAACTGGCGCCTCGAGAAATTGTCGGCAGTCGACGTTGTCAGCCATTCGCGCGAGACTATCAGAGCCATCAATAGTGGCAGATAGACCACGCCCTCGTTGCGCGCCAGGGCGAGGCATGTGCCGCCCAGTGCTGCTTGAACCAGATACTGCCAGCGTGCCCGTATGACGAAGCGGAGTGCCCCTTCGAAAGCAAGAAGAAGAAAAAACATCTTCCCGGCATCGAGTTGCCCGGCCATGCCGTATCGCAACAACCTCGAGCAGGCGACGTAGAGCAAAGGACACCATTGGGCCTGTTGCGGAGACAATCGCAACCGGGCCAGCCGGTAAACCCAGACCGTGGCACCGATGAAGAAAATACAGGAAACCGTCTTCATGGCCGTCCATGGGTCGATGCCCGACTTGCCGAGCAGACCGGCAAGCGTCGGCATCAATGGCGGCATCGAATGAAAATAGGCTCGTGCATAGTTGCCGGCGGCGATTTCGCGAGCCATGCGCGTGTAAAAGCCAGCCGTGTCATCACCGATGTGATCGTTGAATAGGATATTGGCAACGGAACAGCAGAGAGCGATCAGGAGCGACAGCGTCAGGAGCTGACGCGAACGCGCATAGCGAACGACTTTTGCGGCAAGCGCATTCATAGGATACGGCAATCGGATGGCTTTGCGGCCGGCGGGGAAATCCCGCGATTAGAGACGCCGGCAAGGGCGTTGGACGATGAAAGTCGGGGATTCTACTGCGGTGCGGCGTGAAGGGGCGTCGTGCGGCCATCGACACCGCGCAGCCGACAATCCGAGACATGTCGGGCGATGAGGTCGCGACAAACCTGTTCGCCGGCCGAGTTGGTGAGGACCGAGGTCAGCTCCGACAGGATCTGCCGGCCCTTGTCGGCCTCGATCGCATTGTTCCTGACCACAAGGATCCGGTCATAGGGAGTGCGGATCACATTTTCCCGGTCCGCCAGCAATTCCTCATATTCCTTCTCGCCGGGGCGGAGCCCAACGAAGGAAATCTGTATGTCATCATCCGGGACCAGGCCGGACAGTTCGACCATTCGCCGGGCGAGATCGACCACACGCACGGGCTCGCCCATATCGAGAACCATGATATCACGATCGTTCCCGATCGCGCCGGCCTGGAGAACAAGATCGGCCGCTTCCGATATGGTCATAAAATAGCGTGTCGCATCCGGCGTGGTGACGGTGATGGGGCCGCCACTGGCGATTTGTTCACGAAACAACGGGACAACGGACCCGCTGCTGCCGAGAACATTACCGAAGCGCACGACAACAAACTCGGTCTCGGTTCGCGGCCGTGACAAAATGACCTGCTCGGCCATCAGCTTGCTTGCCCCCATGACATTGGCGGGCCGTACGGCCTTGTCGGTCGACACCATGACCATACGTTTAACGCCGTACCGGCAGCAGGTATCGGCCAACCTGCCGGTACCGATGACGTTGTTGAGCAGGGCCGCTTTGACATTGACTTCCATCATCGGGACGTGTTTGTAAGCAGCCGCATGGTAAACAACGTCGACGGAGTGATCACCCAACAGGCGGTCGAGATCGTGAAGATCCTGGACATTGCCGATGATCGGAATCATGTCGAGGTCGGGGTGGCTGCCGGCCAATTTCCGTTCGATCTCATACAGGTTGTACTCACTCAGTTCCAGTATCAATAGCCGGGCGGGCGTATGGCAGGCAATCTGCCGGCACAGTTCGCTACCGATGCTACCGCCGCCGCCGGTCACCAGAATAGTCCGGCCCTCGATCTGCTTTTTCACTTCACTGCGATCAAAAGTCGATGGTGTTCGCCCGAGCAGATCTTCGATTTCCACTTCTTTGAGGAGTTTGACGGTAACCGCGCCATCGAGGAGGTCGTCAAGTAACGGGATCGTTTTCAGCACCGGGTGAATCGCGGCCCGTTCGCAGAGGGCCATTATCCCGCGAAGCGTGGCCGGCCCGGCATGAGGCAGGACAATGATGATCTCATCCGGGTTGGACTCGGCAAGCATTCTGGCCGTATCAGGACCGTCCTGCGAACCCCACACCGGTATGCCCTTGAGGATTCTTCCGGGTATCGCATTCGGGCTGATAATTCCCAGAAAGCGTCGCCCGGTCCCCGTCGCTTTGAGTGCCGAAACGATGGTGTCGACGTTGTCAATGCTACCGAACAGCACGGTTCGCGCGCCATTCGGATCGACGTTCCGAATGGCGATCTCGCGGACGGCACGGGAGCCGACACGGATGACGGTGATGGCCATGAAGCACAGCAGGCAATCCATGATCAAGCAGGACCGTGGGAAGTAAAGAAAGACGGGCCAGAATGGCAACAGCACCAGTGACAGGGCCAGAGTCGCACAAATATTCCCCAGCAAGATCCGTTTAATATCGGGGAGATCGGTGTATCGCCATATTCCCGAGTAAAGTCCGACCAGGGCAAAGACGGCATTCTTTACGATCAGCGCGCCAAGTGCGGTGCGTAAAAGCGAAACCTGATATTGCCGGGGTACGACGAAGTCGAATCGCAACCACAACGCCACTTGCAGCGACATGATGATGACGACGGAATGAAAGGCCACCAGCAGGCCGCGCCGGACCCAACCGTTGGCTAGGACGTGGTGGTCCCGCAGCGTGTCCAGCCTTCGAATAATAAAATGATACAGGTTACCGTTTTTCTGGTCCATTTGACTTTGCATCGATCAACGTCGAGCGGCCCTCAGAATCTTCAATGTAATGTCGGCGATACTATCGATTTCATGCTCGGTAAGGTTTGGATGAACTTGAAACATGAGCGTCGTTTCTCCCAGATCCCGCGCCACCGGCAGCGGCGCCGCCGGCCGCAGGTCACGGGTAATACCATCGGGATAACGGACGTGGGCGAATATCGGCTCCCGATACACTTCCGGACATGCTCCGGTACCAACGTCGAGCCCATGCCGATTCAGTTCATTCCAGAGCCGGTTCCGGTTCCAGCCCGTCCGTAACGCATGTGGACGGACGAAGGTGTAAAAGCGATAATAGCTATGGTAAACATGTGGCGGCACCGGCGGCAGGCGGAGAACCCGACAGTCCTGAAATTCCTGACGGAGGCGGTCGGCATGCCGGCGGCGGGCGCCAACCGAGTCATCCAGTTTCGCCAGATAATGTCGGCCGAGCGCAGCCTGCATCTCGGTCATGCGCCAGTTCGTTCCGACGCGGGTGGTGAGCCAGCGGTATCCCGCTGAGAAGTCACTCTCCGACAGGGCCATGTCATAGTCGCGGCCGTGGTCTTTGAAGCTCCACGCTCGTTCCGCCGTGTCCTGCGTTTGGGCGATCAGCATTCCCCCTTCCCCGCCAGTGCTGATGATCTTGTCCTGGCAAAAAGAAAAAGCCGAGGCATCCCCGATACTTCCCACCGGGGCATCGTGTATGCGCGCACCATGAGCCTGCGCACAGTCCTCGATGAGACGGAGCCCGTGACTGTCACAAAAGGTTCGCAAGTCGTGTAATGGACAAGGCCACCCGGCAAGATGAACGGCAATCACCGCCTTGGTCCGCGGGCTCAATGCCAATGCCGCGGTCTCGACCGTCAGGGTTTGTGAATCCGCGTCCACATCGGCAAAGACCGGAACCGCACCGCGCATGATAACGGCGGTTGCTGTTGCAACAAATGTTCGGCACGGAACGATCACCTCATCGCCGGCGCCGATATCGAGCGCCTCTAGCGCCAGTTCCAGGGCGACGGTCCCATTGGCAACAGCCACCGCATGCGGGCAGCCGACATAGCGTGCGTACTCGACCTCGAAGCGAGAAACATGGTCGCCCGTCCATTGATTGACACGGCCGGAGCGAAGGACCTCGGCCACGATTTGTATGGCTTCCTCATCGAAGCAAGGCCAGGGACTCAGGTGCATGGTTTGCGCATCCGTAGACGAGGTCACAGCCACAATGATTACCTTTGGATCGGATCGATCCGTGCCCTGTTACTGTTTATCCCGGGGCAATGAGCTCACTACCCGTGCGGGAACGCCGTAGGCCAGGCTGTCCGGCGGAATGTCACAGGTTACGAGGCTCATAGCACCCACCACTGAGTTCTCGCCGACGGTCACGCCCGGCAGAATAACAGTATGACTGCCAATACGGCAGTTCTTCTTCAGCCTGACGCGGCCGGCCTTGTCATCAATGGTTGAAACCGAATAGACCGAACAGTGGGAACCGATCTGCACGTCCTCTTCTAGAATGACACCGTGCTTCGCATTGATGTAGGTAAAAGCGCCAATGTCGGTCCGACGTCCCAGAACGAAACCATCAGTACATTGCACGATCCAGTTGTACTTCGTCGGTTTTCCATCTTCTATCTTCGGCGGCTCCCAATGGGCAAATCTGTCACTCATGATTACAATCTCGCGGATTTCCGGAGAATCGGGGCATGGTCGCATGGTCAACCGCAGATACATGACGGGAGTTGACAACGATCAGTAGGGTTTTCAAGAGTATCAGCGCATCCAGACGCAAGCTCCAGTGGTCTACGTACCAGAGATCGAGTTCGAATCGATCGTCCCACTTTGTGACATTACGCCCGTTTACCTGAGCCCAACCGGTCATTCCGGGCTTAACGCAATGCCGGCGCATCTGTTCCGGCGAATAAATCGGCAGATACTCCATTAGCAAGGGGCGTGGGCCGACGAAGCTCATGTCGCCCTTCAACACATTGAACAACTGCGGCAACTCATCCATACTGGTCGCCCGCAAAAAACGTCCGAAACGGGTGAGGCGCTGCGCATCCGGTAGCCGATCGCCGTCCGCTCCGCAGGCGTCGGTCATGGTACGGAATTTGTAGATGACAAACGGACGTCCTGCAAGACCGGGTCGCTGTTGGCGGTAGAGAATGGGCCGTCCGAGACTGGTGCGCACGGCCACCGAAACGATCATCATGACCGGCAGCGCCGGCAGCAGACACAGACCCGCCAGACCCCGGTCAAGGGCCTTCTTACAAAATCGGCTGAATCGCTTTCCCTTTTCGGTCATGACCGCACGGCTCTGTTGCCTTGCAGAATTCGGTAGCGATGTTCCAGTATCTTTCGCCAGTGGGCCCGCTGCTCGAATTCCTGTTCCACACGGCGCCGACCGGCGCAGCCGAGACGGCGCCGGCGTTCCGGGTCGTCCGTCAACGCCAGGATTGTCGCGGCCAGAGCGGCCGGATCGCGCACCGCAACCAGAATGCCGGAAACGCCATCCATTACCGATTCACGCGGCCCCATGACATCCGTCGATATGACCGGCAACTCCATGGCAGCAGCCTCCAGATTAACGACGCCGAACCCTTCCCGCCACGACGGCAGGGTAAAGATATCCATCGCGGCCATGTACCGCTCGACATCCTGGCGGAAACCGGTTGTAACGACAGCCGAATGCTGCTCGATCAGCCGTTGCACATCGGCGTCCAGACTGTCGACGTTACGCATTTCCCGCGGGCCGACAAGCAGGAGCCGCAAAAGCGGGCGGTCATTATAGGCGGCGGCGAAGCCCCTGACGAGTTCATTGATGCCTTTCTCACGCCCCAGGCGAGCGACGGTACCGACGACCACATGAGATTCCTCGAGGTTAAATGAAGCACGGATCTCATGCCGCGCCGCGGCCAGTTTGCACCGGTCAAAGCGCCCTAAATCGATTCCGTTGGCGCTACCGTTTCCGACGACCTCAATCTTGCCAGCCGGACACAGGCGCTCCCGGATGGCAAACGTCCGGGTCTCATTTCCGTCCGGCGCGATGTGAGTACTCAGGCGGCAGATTATTCGCTCGAACAGCTTAAAAAAACTTCGTTTCCATCCGGTCCGTCCCGTGTAATACAAGCCCCACATCAGATACAGACGAACCGGCACCCTTGACAATAGCGAAGCAATTGAACACAACAACGCCGCTTTCGGCGTGTTGTACTGCACCAGGTCGAATCGGTTTTTGCGAAAGAATCGGATGAGCCGGCACAACGCCTGGAGATCCCGCCACGGCGTAAGGCTCCGAGTCATGGTAACCGGCAGATATCGAACCTGTTCCGGGAGCTCGTCGGCGAATCGCTCATCCGGGCTGGTTACAATGCCCAGCTCGAATCCGGATTCGAGGAGATACTCGATCTGCGGCCCATAGAACGCTCGAATCGAAACCGGTATCGTCGAACAGATGCAGAGTTTCGCACACATGGGATGTATGGAATACGCACACGATTAAGGAAAGCGGTATCGGAGAGCTGGTGCCCTGTCCGAAGGCCTTCAGATTAATATGGCTTCCCTGGAGCTGGGATCCAGTGACGCGGCGAACATTGCCGGATGGTAAAATTTGAAATTTTTTCGCACAGCCATCCCACAGCATTTCACCCCCCCCTCGTGAACTCGATCGTTCCGCCTGAGGCGGGAAACGCCGTCGAAGTTCTTCATCGTGAACCCTGTCGTCAACTCCGTATTTTTGCCGTTGTTAGGGCTCGGACATCCTTACCTGAAGACGACATTACGCGTCCCAGGCGGTGCGAGGCGGCCACTGCCGCTGCCCCCACGACAGAAAAGTGCCTCGGATTTGCTGTTCTGCAAGACATCCGCTGTGCTGAGCCAGGTCATTGGTGGATTTGAGAAGGGACTTGTTGCGGTGTTGTCGACCGGATAATGTAAAGAAATTCCTGATGGCACGACAGCAGGGAACTGATTGACCATGATGTTTCACGACAGAACAGTATTGCGGAGCAGTTGCCGATCGAAAACATCGAGGCCGGCCTTGGCGATACCGCCGCCGCACTGCAGGATGATCCCGTCCTCGGCGCCAAAGGCATGATGACAACGGACACCTACCCAAAGGCATTTTCTCTCGGTGTCGGTGACGCTGTGATCACGATTGTGGGAATAGGGGTCCAGTGTGATCGCGCCGAACATGGCGACCATGCTGGTTTACTTTTTTATCGATGCCGCGTGGGCCGCGGCCATACTCGACCCCATGCTGAGGCGTGCCGTCGACGTGTCGTTCAACATGCTCTCGGTCGACACAGACACCAGCACCTCCGACACCTGTGCCATCATGGCAAACGGCCAGGCGGCGCCGGTCGATACAGCGGCATTCGCGGCGCCGTTGACAGCCGGCTGTGTCCACATGACGGAGATGCTGACACGCGACGGCGAGGGCGCGACGAAACTGCTGCGGGCGACAGTAGACGGGGCCATGACGGCAGACGAGGCGAGAGAATCGGCCCGGTCGCTGATCAACCCACCGCTCATTAAGACCATGGCCTATGGCAGTGACCTGCCCCCGGCTACGTCGAGGAGAACGCGGCGTACTACTCGTCATAACACGGATGACTGACACCCCCGAGCCAGTTCAGGCGAGTATTCGGAAAAACATCACGGCAAATGTCGTCGGCAGCGGATGGCCGGCGCTGCTGGCGTTAGCGTTCATTCCGCTCTACATCAAGCTCATCGGCATAGAAGCCTATGGGTTGGTCGGCTTCTCGACGGTGTTCATCTCCCTGATGTCGCGACTTGACTTTGGGCTCAGTACGGCCCTTGGCCGCGAGCTTGTACGCTATTCGGCGCAGGGGGGGGGGCGCGACGCTGA
>CAUZRT010000041.1:0-14625 GCA_963582235.1 Lentisphaeria bacterium | reverse complement strand
CACCATCGACGGCGAGACGGTTGCATGACAGCAGCGCACAAAGCGTCGGCACAGGCAACACACCGCATTGCATGGGACCGTGTTTCGTTCCAGGCACCGAAGGATTGGAACTTCGCCGCCTATTCTTTCAAAAAGAATATCTCACGCATCGAACTGGAGGATGACTACGCCGTCCGCCTGGAGGCGGAATGGACGCGGCCGCGGCAGGCTCTCGATCTCGAACGCATCCGCAAGCGATTTGCCAAAGCCACAAAGCAGACTCACGACTCGGCTGTCGCAACGCATCCGGTTGAGAACCTGCCGACCGGTTGGAACGCCTACTTGTACGACATGCCTGAAGGCTTGCGTTTGGTCAGTGCCTTCTATCTGGCGCCGAAGTCCGCTCTGTTTTGCTATTTCAACGTCCATTTCGCTGCTGACGACAAGGGGAATCCCCAGCGAACCTTAAGGGGGCTCACCGAGACCCTGACCTATCACGATGGCGACATTATACCGTGGGCCGTGTACGATATGTCGCTCGATCTCCCAGCCGCATTTCGCCTGGCATCGACGACGTTTCAGGCCGGCCGAAAGTTGATGATCTTCGAGTGGCGGCTTCGCCGATTCTACGTCTGGCTGTTCTCCTTGGCCGACATGCTGCTCAAGGAACAGCAGCCCGCCGAATGGGTAGCGGACTTTCTTAACAGCTATAAAGGCATCAAGGGGCCGATCTTTCACTCGAGAAACGATGGCAGGGTCCATTACAAACGCGCCAGACGCTATCCGTTCGGCCATTTCGAGGAGATCGGCCGGATGTGTTATTTGTACCGAGCGGATTTTCGATACGACACGGACAGAAATCAGATTCTGCTCTCCGTGCTCAATTATCGTCGTCATGCAGACCTGATGATCCTGCCGTCAAGTCTCCAGTGAGACAGCACGATCGGCCGGCGGCGGGGCAGCATAGGCACGGCGCTTCGGCCCAATGCAGCTTTCGACATAGGCGCAGAACGAAAATAGCGGCCCGAGCGAATTCGGTCCCAAGTCACTTCTCCAGCCGCGGTCCGAACCGCGGTGCGTCCTTGCCCAATTCCAGTGCGCCCAGATCGGGGCCACGTCCGACATAATCGTCGTTGATGTTTGGCAGACTGACGCCCGAGTCAACTGCGACGGAACCTTCCATCAGGGTATAGTCGATCTCTTCAGGATCGTATGTCTTGAGCTTCGCCCATGATTTTTCCATCTTCTTGTCAAAGACCGCGTAGTGGATCGATACGCCGTTGCTTTCGTATCCCGTCGCGTCCACGAACGCCGCAAGGTCGGAAAATGTATGGGCCGTCAGCCGCCTCTCCCGCTTGTTGTCCCAGCCAAGCCGGGGCTTCATGAAGATGAACTCGCCCCGCATATATCCATTGTAGTCCATCGTCGAATAATCCGTGAACGTGGCCGCGCGCAGTGATCCGAAAAACAGGTTGTTGCGGAAATGGCAGTTGCTCCAGCCGCTGAGATTGTTCCAGCCGGAAACAAAAGTGTTGTGATATACATAGACGCCCGTTGGAAAAAACTTGAACTGCAGCGGCCACTCGCGGGCAACGTTGTAGATGAGGTTTTCAATGATGTATACGGGACCGCCGAAAACAGGCGAAACCGTGATGCCGGCGGTCTGCGAATTGGTCCCGCGATTGTGAAGTATACGGATATTCTTATCGCCTTCGTGGACTCCGATGAAGTCGTTAGCCACGTTGGCAACGTCATTGTTGTAAATGTCGATGGCGATGTTGCGCGCTTCGGGATCGAATCCGCGCTGCGCGCGGCCGTTGGTTACGCTGACACCGTCGCGGACGTTCTCGATGTAATTGTGGCCGATATCGTGTCCCTGTCCTGAGATGATGACCGCCCCGCCGGAATGCGACGTGTAGTCGAATTCCTTGTTCTGCTTTGGGGCACGCCAATCCTGTCGCCCATGAAAATGATTGTCGACAATGACGAAATCGCGACAGCCCGCATCAGCCGCCATGATTCCAACACCGAAATCCTCGAACCTGCAACGTTGCACGACCAATCCCTTGCAGCCGGGCGAAAAGCCGCGTTTGCTGTCCCCGGCCATCAAGACAACGCCGTCGCGCGAATGAATCCCGTCCCCGGTTCCCGGTGTTTGAAACGTCAGATTCTCGAACCAGATGTAATCGGCCCGATGCAGGTTGAACATCTGTTCCGATTGGTCTCCGACGAATACCGCGGCGCCGTCACCCGCGCCCTGAATGATGATCGGCATCTCCGCCGTGCCGCCCTTGGCCAGAAAATACGACCCGATGTATTTGCCTGCGTGAATCAAGACGCGATCGCCGGGCTCTGCCTTGTCATAAGCGTCCTGAAAACTGGAGAAACTCGGCTCCTGCTTGAGCTGTTTGACATACTTTGGATAGACGTGAAGGTCCGCGCCGCCGTCCAACGCCCGCGGTATCGGCTTGGTTCGTATCTGCTTCAGTTTGTTGCGATTGCCGCCGTCCGAATCACGCATGACGAACCGCACCTCGTAGTCGGTGTCGGGCTCAAGACCGAATATGCTTCCCGCGAAATGGTGCGACGTTTCGTAGCGGTTCCAGTAAAGGTCAGTCCCGGTGGTTTCGCCGCCGATCCGCAACATGGGGTGCGCATTACTGAACCGCGGCGCACCGACTTTTCGATACGATAATTTGACCACGGCGTTGCGATTGTCATCGCCTGTAATGGCCCATTCCATCCCGACAGCATGCAGTGTCGGCACGTGAAAGGTTATCTTTCCGGCTTCAACGTTGTCATCGGCGCCGGCGATCACGACGCTGACTGCCAAACCCAGGGCCACGTAAACGAACTGGTATGATCTGTAACGTGTCATCCGCATTTTTCTCGCGCCCCTTTCAACACCCCGTTCGCTGGCTCCGAATCCGATCCTTACTCTTCCACAGTCCGTGCCCGAGGATAACTGCCGAGATGTTTGACGGACTCACAATGTTGCGCCAGTTCCCCCAAGAGCTGTTGACTTTGATCGTCGGACATGTGGCCGGTGAAATCAACAAAGAAAAAATAGGTCCATGACTTCTGCCGCGACGGCCGGCTTTCAATCAATGTCAGATTTACATTGCTGTCGTTAAATGCCTTGAGCGCATCGAACAGCGCGCCAACGCGATCCTTGATGACCAGCATCAGCGATGTCTTGTCATCGCCAGTCGGACTTGGTTCAGTCCGGCCGATGACCAGAAATCGTGTGATGTTCTCTTTCAGGTCCTCGATGTTTCGCCGCAGGATTGTCAGCCCGTAGTGATCGGCGGCCAGGGCGCTGGCAATGGCGGCCGCCGTTGGATCGGCGGCCGCCTTCCGAGCGGCTGCCGCGGTGCTTTCAACATCGACGAGCCGGCATTGGGGCAGGTTCTGCTGCAACCATCGCCGGCATTGCCCGAATCCCTGGTCACGGCTGTAAATCACCTTCAGGTCCGCTAAGTCACCGAGTGACAAAAGGTGATGATGAATCCTCAGGTTGAGCTCGGCACAGACTTTGACTGCCGCGGTATGAAACATGTCGAAGGTGTTACTTACGCCGCCGTAGGTCGAATTTTCGACTGGGACGACGCCGAAATCGGCTCGGCCCTTCTCGACGTCTTCAAAAACGTCGTCGATCGTTTCACGCCCGACGACATTGGCGGCGTTACCGAAACAATGTATCGCGGCCTGATGGGTGTGAGTTGCTTCCGGACCAAGAAATGCAACCGTCGAGGGCTGCTGCAACGCGACTTCGGCGCTGTAGATTTCACGCAGCACGGCGGTCTGCGTCTTATGAATAGTCTGCCCTCCCCCCGCCGGGGCGCCCGCCGGGGCTTCGATGCGGTCCCGCGCCCGCACCGACGGCGGCACACCAGGGCCGGCGCCCGGACCGGACGTCTGCTGCGCCGCCAGTTCACAGCGCCGCTTGACCAACTCAATGATCTTCGTGTCGAGAGCCTCGAGCTCGTTGCCCTCAGCCTCGGTATGGGGCCGTGGATTCGTCATCGAATGAGCTTGGTTAATACTGCCTTCTGTACGTGCAGCCGGTTCTCTGCCTGGTCCCAGACAATCGATTGCGGGCCATCCAGAACATCGGCAGTGATTTCTTTGCCGCGATACGCAGGTAAACAGTGCATGACTTTCACGTCCGCCGCGGCATGGGCGAGAAGTGATTGATTAACTTGGTACGGCGCCAATGTCCGCAGGCGATCGCCGGCCTCCGCTTCGAATCCCATGCTCACCCAGACGTCCGTGTAGATATAATCGGCGTTGGTAACTGCCTGGATCGGATCGGTGCCGACCTCCACCTGTCCATTGCCGTCGACCCGATCAAGGACCGACAGGTCCGGATGGAAGCCTTCAGGCGCGCCCACACACAATTGGATTCCAGTCAGTTTGGACGCCACCGCCCATGAATTGGCGAGGTTGCTCGCACCATCGCCGAGATAAGCGACCCGGACACCCTCGAGGCCGTCTGAGTTCTCCGCGATAGTCTGTAGATCCGCCAGCAACTGGCAGGGGTGAAACTTGTCCGTCAGCGCATTGATGACCGGAATGGTCGAGTAACGTGCATACTCGATCAGACCCTCGTGCTCATGCGTCCGAATGACGACAGCATGAAGGTAACGGCTCAATACCTTGGCCGTGTCCGGCATCGACTCGCCGCGACCGAGTTGGAGCTGTTCGCGATCGAAAAACATCGAATGGCCGCCAAGCTCGTAAACTGCAACCTGGAATGAAACGCGTGTCCGTGTCGACGACTTGGAGAAAATCATTCCGATACTCTTTCCGGCCAATGGCCGCGGCGCATCCGGCTGCCCGCGCGTTTGTTTCAGGTCCGCAGCCATGGACAATATCCCGCCGACTTCGTCGGGCCGGATGTCACAGAGGGATAGAAGATGCTTCGAATTCAAAACATGTACATCCTTTTGGAACCGGTCTTCACTCGGGCAATAATCTGAATCCCACGATTCAGGCCGGCACACTCTCCACGGAAGCGCGATCCCATGCCTCGAGTGCCGAATCAAGAATTTTGATGGCTTCGTCGATGTGCTCGGGCCTGATCGTCAGCGGCGGCAGCAAGCGCAAAACGTTTTTCCCCGCCGATAATACCAGGAGCCCACTGTCAGCCGCCTCTTTGAGCACCGGCGCTACCGGCGCGGTCGCCTCGACGCCGAGCATGAGGCCGTGACCGCGCACCTCCTTTAGCTTGCCGTATTTTCCCACAAGTCCTATCAACGCGCCCCGGAGGTGCTCGCCCATCTCCTGGCAGTTGATGAGCAGATCCTCATCGTCGATGGCTTGAAACACCGCCAGCCCCGCCGCGCATGCCAGCGGCGTGCCGCCGAACGTACTGGCATGCGTACTGGTTGTCAGGACACCCTCCCACTTGCGCTGGACTTCAAAGGCGCCGAGCGGAAACCCGTTGCCCAGGGCTTTCGCTAGCGCCATGGCATCGGGCTCAACGCCGAAATGCTGGTACGCAAAGTACCGACCCGTCCGGCCCATGCCGCACTGGACTTCGTCAAAAAGGAGTAGGATGCCATTGCGATCACAGAGTTCGCGGACACCTGAGACAAACTCCGGCGACGCTGGAACGATACCGCCCTCACCTTGAATCGGTTCCATCAGAACAGCGGCCGTCGTCTCCGTGACGGCGGCACTTACAGCGTCCAGATCGTTGAATTCTACATGTTTGAAGCCGGTGGCATCGGGTCCGAAACCTTCGCGGTAATTCGACTGGCCGGTGGCGGCCAGCGCGGTCAGTGTGCGACCGTGAAACGAGTTTGTCATGCAAATGATATCGTGCCGCCCTTTGTCGCTGCCCCACTTGCGTGCAAACTTGATCATGCCCTCATTGGCCTCGGCGCCGCTGTTGGCGAAAAAGACACGGCCGCCAAAGCTCTTCTTGGCAATTGTCGCTGCCAGTTGCGGCTGGTTTTCATTGACAAAAAGGTTGGACACGTGAACCAGCTTTGCGGCCTGGCGCTGGATGGCTTCGGTGACCACCGGATGGCAATGGCCGAGACTGCAGACACTGATGCCAGTGCTGAAGTCAAGATACTTTTTCCCGGCCGAATCCCAGACGTTGCACCCGGAACCTTTAACGAGCAGGAGTTCGGGTGAGTATGTCGGCAGAACGTACTGGTCCTGACGCTGCAAAATCTCATGCGGTTCCATTTCTCGGGACGCTCCGGTGTTGGATATTCACAGGTTCAGGGTTGTAATCCGGAATTTCACAGTTTCCCGCTGCATCCGTCAGCCAACGGATGTTACATCACTCATTACATTAGACCGTATAGAAATTTGGTATTTGACACTCAACAGCACTTCACGCGTAATCGATCGATAGCCCCGGCGAAGCCGGTTAACTTGACCCCGAACCCTCCGGAAACCTGCCATGTCATCCGACACATGGTCCGTCTCCGGTGGAAAACCTAAAACCCGAATCCCACATCCCCGGTTTTCAGTTTTCAGTTTCCTGTGACGAGTATCCAGTTATTCAGTATCCAGGCGGATTTCCGCTACGCTCCAACCAGTTTTCAGTCTCAAATCATCCCTTCACAATCTCCGTTCCAACACCCTTGTCCGTGAATATCTCCAGCAGCAGCGAATGCTGAATGCGCCCATCGACGAGATGGACCTTGTTGGTTCCGGCATTCAGGGCGGCAACCGCACTGGTTATTTTCGGAAGCATCCCGCCGCTGATGATCTTCTCATCGAATAACCGATCGACATCGTTCATCCGCACTGTCGATATCAGCGAACGCTCATCCTCCGGATCGGCGAGAATCCCCGGTACATCACTGAGGAAAACCAACTTACGCGCCCGCAATGCTTCAGCAATGCGGCAAGCCGCGATATCGGCGTTGATATTGTACGGCTTGCCGTCCGATCCCGTGCCGAGCGGCGTGATCACAGGCACAACGTCCAACTCCACAATCGCCGAAATCCTGCCCGCGTCGACATCTGTGACCTCGCCGACGTAGCCGAGATCGACCGCCTCTCCCGTTGCCTCGTCCGTGGTCGTCATTGGCGTCGCTGTCAAAATCTCCTTGCCGGACAGGCCGCTCGCGCGGCCGCCATATTTCTCGATCGAGGCTACCAGCCGCGGATTGATGTCCCGGTGCATGACCGAGTCGACGACGCGAATCGTCTCGGCGCAGGTGTACCGAAGGCCGTGAATGAAGCGGGTGCCGATTTCGGATGCCTCGAGTTGTGTGCTGATCTCTTTGCCGCCGCCGTGAACAATCACCGGCTTCATGCCGACGATTTCCATGAATACGATGTCCCGCAGCGCGCTCTCCACACAGTCCCGGTCTTCCATGGCGCTACCGCCGAACTTGACGACAACGACGGCGCCTCGAAACTTTTGGATGTAAGGCAACGCCTCGATGAGGACGGTGGCCTTCCGAATGTATTCTTCGTACTGCTCCACGGTTATCCCAATGGCTGGGCGGGCGCGGATGGTTTGGTTTGGCCACCCGGTACATGCCGCGTGAAAACGAAAAACGAAAACGAAAAACGAAAACCGAAAACGAAAAACGAAAACGAAAACCGAAAACCGAAAACCGAAAAGTAATATAGATTTCTTTCAAGCGGGATCAATACACAACACCCTGACAGCGGCGGCATCTTCGACCACATCCGTTAGGAATACCCGGGTCATCCGCCTGGCTAGGGTGCACTTTACGTCAGGGCTTTCAAGCCTTATACTTCATGCGGCACTCAACACGCGGCATGAGACACGACATCTCTACCAATAATCTACGTGTCTTTGCGGACTCTTCAGAAACTTCCTGGGTGTTGTTCGTCGAAGTGTGATTGGAGTCGGGCGTAATAGCAGCATAGATATTCTTGTCTGTGCTGTGGCCCGCAGATTGCAGTGTTGGTGTCAGGAGTCTGCGCGGCCTCAGTACAGACAAGAATATCTATGCTGCTGGGGGTCCGGAATCCAGAGTTTCTGTCACTCATAAGCCGCCCGCGTAGCGCGCGGTTCCGATGCTCCGCAGTACGTGCTTAGCGGCTGACCAAAAACCCGCGATTCCCCGATTCGCGGCGGAGGGGTTTTCGGTCAGGCACCGGTTAGCACGCGCGACGTTGTTGACGCGGCGGCCACCGATCCCCGAACCCGCAGTTTTGGGGTCCGCCCCTGGCGGAAACCCCAAAACCTCTTGCCCATGACCAACAACGACAAGCCCGGGGCCGTCTTTGCTCGCCGCCACGCCGCACACCTGCGTTTGGATTCCCGCGGTGAACGGCTTGCATGTCGATTGCTGAAAAGCCTGGGTATGGAGGTCCTGACGTGCAACTACGGCGGGCGACGCGGCGAAATTGACATCGTTGCACGAGACGGTAGTGTTCTATGCTTCGTCGAGGTAAAGACCCGACGTCGAGCCGACCGGTCGCGACCTGCCGCCGCCGTTACCAGAACAAAGAAACGTCGCATCGTGCGGACCGCGGAACGGTATTTTCGTCAGATTGGTCACCCGCCGGTTGTCTATCGGTTTGACATTGTTGAAATTGTCGTTAGCGGCCGCCGGGTCAAGGGATCCTGGCACTGGCCCAACACGTTTTCCGGCGAGGATGCCGGCCGCCCGACACACCGGCCGTTTGCTGTTTTTTAAACACGCACTATTCACGACACTCAGTCCAATTCACGGACAACGCGGAATCGCGTGATATCGGGAGGACGAGGCGCGAATAATCTATTCCACTGAATCTTATCCTCGTAATCCAAGGATTGGCGGGATTAAGAGGAAAGATTAACACAGGTTCTTCGCGCCGACGGCCTACGTCCGTAACGGTTTGTGGTTACCGGTTTCAGCGCCAGGCTCCGGTTACCCAGCGTTCAACCTGTGAGAAACATGTCGTCCTCGTCCTCAATTCCCAAGCGGTTTCGAGGACGAGGACGAATACATTATAGGCGAGGATATTGAAATTTCGACTATTGTATAAGATCTGTATTTCTGCCTGCATAACTGGCCCCGCCAAGGAGCCACTGGACACTTTCATCCAAAATATCCTTTTAACCATTAACCCCACTTCCCCATGACTGCATTAGATTACGCACAGGCGTTGATCGCCTTCGAGTCTCCGAGTTCCGTGTCGAACCTGCCGATTACGGATTGGATCGAAGGCAAGCTCCACGAGCTTGGATTCGAGACGGAGCGGCTCGAGTACGATGACGCCAATGGCGCGCGAAAAGCCTCCGTCGCCGGTCGTGTCGGGCCCGGCGACGGCGGTATCGCCTATTTCGGGCATACCGATGTCGTGCCGGCACCCGACTGGTTTTCGGATACCCACGGCCCCTTCGATCCACACGTGACGAACGGCCGCCTGTATGGCCGCGGCAGCTGCGACATGAAGGGCTCCATCGCCTGTATGCTCGCCGCTGTCGAACAGGTGCCGACGGCCGCGCTGCGGCAACCCGTTTACATCACCTGCACCGCGGACGAGGAAATCGGCTATGGCGGCGCCAAGTCTGTCGCGGAGCGCTCGACGCTGTTTCGCCAAATGGTCGCCGGACGCAGCCGTGGCATTATCGGCGAGCCGACAATGCTCGAAGTGATTTATGGACACAAGGGCACCATGATGATCCGGGCCGTGTCGCGCGGGCGCGCGGCCCACTCCAGTACACGGGAAGGAACGAATGCCAACCTCGCGATGATCCCGTTCCTGGCGGAAATGAAGGCGATCCATGACGAAACCGAGAAAGATCCTGCATGGCACAACGACGAGTTCGATCCGCCGACGATCAGTTGGAACATCGGTATCAACGATTTTACGTATGCTGCCAATATCACGCCGCCACAGAGCGTTTGCACCGTGTCCGCGCGGGCGATGCCCGGCCAGGACATGGAGGGGCTTATCGATCGCGCCCGTAAGGCTGCAGCGGCACACGGAATCACCTTTGACCTGCTCAATTCGCATGCGCCGCTCTACATCGACCGGCAATCCGAATTCGTGCAGGAGATGCTTGCACTCGCCGGTAGAACGAAAGCCGGCACCGTAGCCTATGGCACCGACGGCTGTATCCTGACCGCCCTGGACAATCTCCTTGTTTGCGGTCCCGGTGATATCGCCCAGGCGCACACCGCTGACGAGTTCATTACATTGGACCAGCTCGAAGGTGGAGCCGACGTATTCACAAAACTCATTCGACACTGGTGCTGCTGAATGACAATGATTCTGAGCCGTTCGTAGTTTTTCCTCCCCATTCCCACTCTAAAACTCGCTCATAATCTCGCTGTTAATCCATCTCTTTCCGAGGTCCCCCTGAAGTTGATTATGAGCGAGTTTTAGGACAAGAGTTCGACAGTTCCTCCTATCATAACCCCGTGAGCACCGCATCCACTTTTACAATCCGGGAGGCGACGGAATCCGATGTACCGGAGATTCGCCATCTGCTTCACCCGTTCGTCGAAGAGCAGATACTCCTGCCGCGCTCCGACGGCGAATTGGCCACGCTGTCCCGGCACGGCTTCGTCGCAGTAGCGAGTGAACGAACCATCGGTTTCGCCGCCGTCGAAGTGTATTCGCGGAAACTCGCCGAAGTCCAGAGCCTGGCGGTCGCCCGGGAATTCCAGGGGCGGGGCATCGGAAAAACCCTGGTCGAACGGTGCGTTGAACGAGCCCGCGAATTGAACATTGTCGAGTTGATGGCCATCACAGCGACGGATAATCTTTTCGAGAGCTGCGGATTCCACTACTCACTTCCCGATCAAAAACGTGCACTGTTCATTCAGCTTTGAAAATATGCGACGATTCGGTCACCGACAACAACCATTGGAAAATTTCAACCGCCATAGCTGCCAGTTTACGCCCTCCGTGGTTTCGACTGGCTTTGCCTGAGCGACGGCGGTCTCAAATTGGAAATCCCATGATGCTCCCACCTCTGCGCGCCGGTAACTACGCCTGCGGCACCATCGGTATGGACCTGGACACGCTGCACGGATGCGGTGTGACCGTGCTCAGTCATATCGACTGGAGCCTGGACATGGAGGAAATGCAACGCTTCATCGAGGAAGCGCACGCGCACGGTATCAAGGTGTTGCCGTATATTTCACCGGAGAAAGCCTGGGCCGTCGATTTTCCGGAATTGCTCGCACAGTGTAACCGTCGCAACAAATTCGCGGCATTACCCTATTACGAGGCCGTCGACCCCGGCACCCACGAAGAGTGGATACTTATCGACCCGCAGGGACGACCCGCGCCGCGATACGGCTCCTATGCGAATGACGATCCCAATGACAGGGAGATACAGTGGGGCACATGGTTCGCACACGGCGAGTGGCACGAGGACGCGGAAAATCTCAATATCTGGTCCTGGTACATGTGTTCCAGTGCCGCCGGCTACCTCGCTGCGGTCGAAAATGGCGTGCGTGCGCTCATGGAGATGGGCTTCGACGGTGTCTTCGTCGATAACATCTATCCCGACCGCGTGGCAAAGTGCCACGGTGCCGAGTTCGGTCTGCATGTGCACGACCCGCCCGATGCGAATACCGATGTCACATACATCGAGTGCGTTCGCCGGATACATCGAACCGTCAAGCAATTCGGTGATGAAAAACTCGTCCTTCTCAACAGTGGACGACAGGATGTCTTCGCCGACGCACGGGACGGATCAATGATCGAGTCATACGTCGTCACCACCGGATCGCCCGAACGTCTTCACAACTGGGATGCGATCCTGGAATTGGCCAATGAACTCCGTGACGAGCGGGCTAATGGACGCGTCGTGACCGTCCTCAGTTGCATTCCTGCCGACGCCCGCCACGCGGTCAGAGACAACTGCTTCTACAGCTATGCCTGTGCCCAACTGTCCGGCTTCAGATGGACTGCGACGTCAAACCGTCAGGATCTTGTTCGCATTCTCTGTCGCACCGGCATGTTCGAGCCTGCGGCGGATATTGACACACGTGGTGGCCTCTGGTTTCGCCACTACGAAAACGGCATGGTCATCGTCAACCCCGACGCCGACGTTGCCATCGAAGCGCAATTGCCGATCCCCGAGACCGTCTCGAATCCCGTCGAACTTTACACCGGCCGGCGGCATCAGGTGTCGGGCGGCGAAACGGGTATTTGTGTATTTCCGGAATCCGGCCGGGTCATTGTGGACCACGATCGCGCGCTTGCCAACTTCCTGTCCGAAACTGCGGTATGCCTCAAACGAGCCGCGGAAGCAATGACGGAGGACGCGGCAGCGGGCACACCACCTGCCGGTGATTGGGGTGACAGATGGGAGGATGCCGCAGAAAAGGCACGCGCGCATTCGGCACGGTTGGCGGCTTATACCGACACCGGCGATTTCACTGGAACGGGTGAGTCCGATGCCGGGGATATTCTCGAGATACTCGATGCGATCCATACCGTTTACTGCATTTGTGCCGCCGACCCCGATCGCATGCTTCGCTCGGAACAGCATGCGGCCGCCAGCGGCGGTGATGTCCGCATCGTGGAGAGTTGGTCACGTGGTGCCCTGCCAGGGGCCACGAACCCCTTGATGCTGGCGCTACTCGGTGCCGACGAAGCCGCCTGTCGCGCTGCCGCGCTGATAACCGATCTGGAAATATTCTTCGAAGGCGACCCGCCCGAACTCCATCCCGGGCATGCAACCGACCTGACGGCCGTTCTCGCGAACCATGGCACCGGTTCCTGGAATCTGACCGCTCTGAATCTCGATGTCCTCGCGGGCCTGCAGGTCACCGGCCCGGGGATGGATGAAGCGTATGTCGTGCAACCCGCCGATTGGCTCGAGTTGCCGTTCCAGGTCCGTGTTCCAAACGACAGCCGTCTCACCGACGGTCACACCGAATTCCGGATTCATGCAGCGGTCACGGATGAAGCCGGCCGCGCCGCACCGTGCTGCAACTGGTGCGGCGCGAAGCTTCACGTTTCCCCGTCCGGCGATGAGCCCGAACCGGCCATGCCGTCCCCCGGCGAACCGGCCATGCCGAGGTGAGAGGTACCGCCTAAGAGAGTCCGCGCCAGCGTCTGAGTCCTGGCGAACAGCGGACGTAATCGGTACCTGGGGCAATCGGCAGTCAGGTTCGCCCCGCGCGCTTTGCTACTCGAGATTCAAACGCCGTATGGTCTGCAAAAAACAAATCGTAGACCTGACTCCGCCGCAGTTACTTACTCCCAGCGCGGCAAGTCGAAGAACGCCCTGTCTGAGCTCATCATCAGCGGGTGCCACAATATCAGAGACGTTATGTCTCTGTACTATTTGTTATTAAGCTGTTGTAACACGATTATAAAGCCAGACCCCGGAGGCCGAGGAAAACACTCCCGGAATCCAACGAAAATCGCTTCAGGCGGGACTCCGGGGGACTCCGGGGGACTCCGGTAATACCCCATGAAGACGTTTCGTTCCGAACGCCCGGATCTGTTAATCCTTAGCGGCGATAAACTCCGGCACCGTTATTTCGCCGCCAAACTCCTTACGGCGTTTGAAAACGCCGCACTGATGGTGGAATCCCATGCGGCGATCGCATCGGAAAATTACGTTCAGGAACCGGATGCGGAGATTCGGGCTCACTTTGATGAGTTCGTTGCCACGGAGCGGCGATACTTCCACGACTTCGTTACCGCTAACGAAGAGCTACTCGGCAACGCCCTTGTGCGCAGTGTGCCGAAAGGCGCGATCAACGACCCCGCCGTCGTTGCACATGTTCGTGACGTCAACCCGAATTTGATCGTGGTCCACTCGACGTCGATCATCAAGGAAGGCATCATCAATGCATTTCCCGACCGCATAATCAACCTCCATGCCGGCCTCTCGCCATGGTACCGCGGATCGGGTACAAACCTTTGGCCATTCTATAACGGGGAATTGGAATGCGTCGGCATGACGGTCCATTATCTGGACCCAGGCATTGACAGTGGCGACATCATCTTGCAGGGGCGACCGAACTGGGAGGCGTCCGATACAACCCATACAAGCGGGTGTAAAAACATCATTCTAGGCACGGAGTTGGCCATCCGCGTTGTCGAGCGATTTTTGACCGGTGAACCTGCTCCCCGACACAGGCAGGACAAGAGCCTGGGAAAACTTTACCTCAAACGGCATTTCAACGATGAGGTTATCCGCTGCATCCGCGATCGAATCGAAAATGGGCTCGTCGCTGAATATGCCCGTACGCCAAAACCGTTGGACATTGTTGAATGGTGATGATGAACGTGACCGGTGGGGTCGTATGTGGCAAATTGCAACGCGACCGCCTGTCCCAACCTAAGGCGGCAACGCCGTCCTTCCGAAAAAACACTGATGAACAACGTATCGTTGATCTATCACTATATCCGCGACGATACCAGATTCGCGGCGATGTCAACCACTGACTTTCGATCGCAAATAGAGCACATCGCTCGCAAATATGAGATCATCAGCGTCGACACATTGCTGAACAATGCGCCGGCCGCGCCAAGTTGTGTCCTGACGTTTGACGACGGCATCAAGGATTGCCTGACAAATGTCTTGCCGATACTCCAGGAATTTGGTGTCAGCGGTACGTTCTTTATTCCCACCATGATCTTTTCCGAACGCCGGTTGACCCAGGTACAGAAACGCCACGTGCTTTTGGCTGAACTTGGCACGGAGCGGTTCGTCGACGAGTTCAACAAGCG
>CAUZRT010000040.1:0-14987 GCA_963582235.1 Lentisphaeria bacterium | reverse complement strand
CTGATCCGGCTGTAAAGTTTTCCGCCATGGCGGATGTGAGTCCCGTTGGGACCGGACTACGTTCCTCACGGGATCAGCCCGTGGCTGAGCACATCATAATAATCCGTCAGCCGACGGATCGCACCGCGAGGCGGCGGACGCTTTCCTGGAACAACTCGTAATCGGTCTATCCGTAATCGATCCATATCGTCATCGATGCTTGGCTGGCGTTTGATTACAATACGAAGTAACAAACAATGCCACTTGCCGCATTTCCAAAATGTTTTCTCGAATTGATGTGCGCTGAATGCACGATGACCGTCGACGATTGGCTCGACATGAGCCTGGAATTCGATGTCGACGGCCATGAATTCTTCTGGGGTTTCACGCCGTACGGCGATCTCCACGAGCTCGACCGACTCCGGCGGAAGGTGGAAGACCACGGACGAAGCATCCCGATGATGTGCTATTCATCGGATTTCACGCAGCCAAATTACGAAGACCGAAAACGGGAAATCGAACAACAACGTACCGCCCTGGAAACGTGTGCGCGTCTGGGGACAAGGTATTGCCGGGTCCTGTCCGGGCAGCGCCGGCCCGGCGTCAGCCGTGAACAGGGGATGACCTGGGTCTACGAATGCTTTCAGGAACTGATCCCGTGTGCGGAGGAGACGGGCGTCGTTCTGATATTGGAAAACCACTATAAGGATGGTTTCTGGGATTATCCGGAGTTTGCGCAGAAGATGGATATGTTCCTCGAACTACTCGACGGCATTGAAGTGACGCCATGGTTCGGAGTCAATTACGATCCGTCCAACGCCATCACCGCCGGCGACGACCCGATCGAGTTTCTGGAAGCGGTGAAGCACCGGGTCGTGACCATGCACGCAAGCGACCGTTACCTCGAAGGCGGGACGCTCGAGGACCTGCGCAACATGGACGCGGATCCGATGGCCGGCTATGCCGGTTGCATCAGTCATGGGATCATTGGCCAGGGGCTCAATGACTACGACAAGATATTTTCGATCCTCAAAGGCGTCGGATTTAACGGCTGGATTTCTATCGAAGACGGCGTCGATCCACAGACCGGCCCGAACGACATTGCGAAGTCCGCAATGTTTCTGCGAAGGAAAATGGAGGAACACGGGCTCCCATAACTCGGCGCGCCTGAGTCGTCGGCCGCACGTCGCCGTATGGGTCATTGGTATTTCCTGACGCATGCGCATACGACATTACCAAGGCGTTCGTGAAACATATGAAAGCACTTGTTTTTGAGGGCCCATGGGAGATGACGCTGACGGACCTGCCGGATCCTGTTCCGGAAGAGAATGAGGTCTTGCTGAAAGTGGAGGCCGTGGGGATTTGCGGCAGCGACGTGCACGGTTTTACCGGCGAGAGCGGACGCCGCTCCCCGGGAATGGTCATGGGGCATGAGGTCTGCGGCCGGGTCGCGGTATTGGGGGCGGGGGTCGATTCCGTGCGAGTCGATGATCTCGTGACGCTGTACAATCTGATGTCCTGCGGCCAATGCACGTTTTGCGTGGCGGGGACCGAGCAACTCTGTGAAACCAAGAAGATACTCGGCGTCAACCTCGATAAATGGGGCGCCATGGCGGAGTACCTTCGGTTCCCGGCCAGCGGTCTCTTTAAGATCGGTGAAGGGATCGATCCGGCGCTGTCGCTGCTGGCAGAACCGATCGGTGTCGGCATCCATGCGATGACGCTAATGGATCCATCGGCGGACGACGCGGTGGCCATTGTCGGCTCCGGCATGATCGGTACGGGGCTGGCTATTGTGCTGAAGAACCGGGGCGTGGAGCACGTCTTTGGTCTGGATATCGTTCCCAAGAAACTTGATCTGTTGGCGTCCTACGGCGCGCATCCCATCAACATCAAAACGCAAGATCCGTTCGACATCATTCGCAAGGTGAGCGGCAAGGAGTTTGCCGATGGCACCTTCGAGGCCGTGGGCTTAAGCGAGACCGTGCAGAATGCGTTTGAGCTGACGGCGCCAGGCGGCACGCTGGTGATAATCGGCAATCTCGCCAAAGAGTTCAGTCTCCCCATGCAGCTCGTCACCTGGCGCGAAACCGTCATTCGCGGATCCTATGGATTCACCCGCGCGGATTTCGGCGCGGCGGTGGACCTGATCAACAGCCGAAAAGTGGCGTTGGACAAACTGATCACGGGCACCTGTAGTCTGGAAGAGGCGCCGGAGGTGATGACGAGAATGGCCCGGGGTCAACTGCAGGCGACAAAGATGGTGATCCGACCGTGACGGTCCAGCCTGGCGGCAAGAATTGGAATTCTGGATATAGTACACTATAATGTTCAATGCCGACGCGGAAAAATTTACTTTGCCCGTAACGGTCCAATTCCGTGAATCCCGTCACCCCAGCCAACAAGGCTAAACCGCGGACGACGGGTTCACGGATTCATGCTGGGGATTCCCGACCTTGATAGCGTCAACATACAAGCACGACTTCATTGATTTCATGATTCGTTCCGGAGTCCTGACGTTCGGCGATTTTGTGACCAAGAGCGGACGGCCGACGCCGTATTTCATCAACTCGGGAAACTATAACACGGGCCGGCAAGTCAAGAACCTCGGCGAATATTACGCACGGGCGATTCGCGACAGTATTCGAAGCGAATTCGACAATATCTTCGGGCCGGCGTACAAAGGCATACCGCTGGCCGTTGTGACAGCCGCGGCGCTTTGGGACTGCTACAGTCTGGACATCAGCTTTACGTTCAATCGCAAGGAAGCCAAGGACCACGGGGAGCAGGGACGACTCGTCGGCCATCAGTACAATGATGGCGAGCGGGTCATCATTGTCGAAGATGTAGTCAATGCGGGCACCTCGATTCATGAGTCTGTAGCCCTGCTGCGGGAGGCCGCGTACATCCGGTTCGTCGGCATTGTGGTGGCCGTGGACCGAATGGAACGGGGCCGCGGCGAACAATCGGCCCTGGTCGAGATTCAGGAGGAAATGGGAATTCGAACCTTTGCTATTGTGACCATCCGGGAAGTTGTCGATTATCTGCATGGAAGGGAAATCGACGGGCGGATCGTTATCGACGACGAGATGGCGGCAAGGATAGACGCCCATTTGTTCGAGTTCGGCGCCGGCTGAACAAGCCGCCTTACCCGGCAGTGCAGTTTGGTATACATCCGCGACTTTGCCGCCGGGTGCCGGGGCGACCATATCTTCGGCTTCGACTCGTGGTATTCAGAACCGGCGATTGCTCCATGGACAAAGTTTCTGAGGAGCATCTTGACCGCACGCTGCCCGGGCGGCTTATGGGTAACAGAAATCCTACTGTACGGAAGGACCGGACTACCCATGGTCTGGAGGACGCTCGTCCTCCAAGGCGATGACCGCAATCAAGCGGTCTCCCAAAAGCCAAAGACCTAACATCTAATCCAAGTGTCTCGGGAGCACCTGAACCGCGCGCGGCGATCCGTCGGCTGACGGATTATTATTATGTGAAACTATCGAATTGCCGGACAGCGCCAATGTGGGATCCGCCAGCTTGCGGCCGCGGGCGACTCCTGATGTTCGATGTAACTTGGATCGCCCGCGTCCTGCCGTACAGCAGGATCCCACGTTTCCGGCAATCAACCGGCCCCCGGGAACCCCAAACCGCCCATGACATCGCACGCGGCCGTGCACCTAAACCCAACTCCTTAAGTTTCTCTGGAGGCCACAGTGGCCGGGTATTCCCGATGACCCAGTGTTGTCTTGAATTGGAGGTATGTTATCTATATCTGCTAACGTTCGATATCCTGCGCACGGGGCCCGGAAGACACCGCGCAAAGGCATCATGGACATGGATGACGGCGACGATCTGATCATCGAATAGCGGATCTCAATTCATGACCTACGAACCCGAACAACAACCGGCGCCGCAATCAGTGCAAATTCCGGCGGCGGAGATGACCGACGAGCAGTACCAGGCGGAACTCGAGCGTATTTTCGACGAGTACCGTGAGCGCAGTTTCAGGGAGCATCTCGTCGGTCCAATAATTTCTTTCTTTTTCCACATTGTCCTGGTGACCGGCATGATTCTGCTCATGCGCGAGGAGCCCTATGCGAGTGTTCCGGAAATCGAGATTTCGCTCAAGGACATAAAAATCAAGGAGCTGGAAGAACCGCTGATCGAGGAAATCGACCAAATCGATGAGGAAATGACCGATGATGTCCCACAGGTCATGGTCAGCATGCCCGCCGCCGCGCCATTGAAGATCGAATCCACGCTGGACGATTTCAGCGACGACGTGCCGGAGACGGACGACACCCTGGAGTTAGAGCAGGTTCTGGATGTGCTGCCGAAGACAGCACCGGTGCGGATTCCGCTTTCATTGAGCGGTCGCACCGAACACGGCCGCAAGAGCATGGTGCGGCGCAAAGGCGGCTCGACGCAGGGGCAGAATGCGGTCCTCAAGGCGTTGCGCTGGCTGAAGAAGGTGCAGAACAGCGACGGCTCCTGGGCCGGTGGCCCGGCGTTTACGGCGACCGCCTTGCTCTGCTTTCTGGCCCATGGTGAGACGCCGCTGTCCGAGAACTTCGGTGTCACTGTGCAGAAAGCCATGCAGTGGCTGGCCGGCGCCATGCCGGCTGCCGGCGAATGTGGCGGACGCGCGTACTCCCATGGGATGGCGACCTACGCACTTGCCGAGGCTTACGGCATGACCCAGATACCCTTCCTGCTCGAGCCCATGGAAAACGGGCTGCGCCACATCGTGCAGGGACAACAGGCAGGGGGCGGCTTCGATTATCACTACGCAAAGACCTTGCGTTGGGACATGTCGGTATCGGGCTGGCAGTTTCAGGCCATGAAGGCCGCCTATGTTGCGGGCGCCCAGGTCGAAGGCCTCGAGGAGGCCATGAACAAGGCTGTAAAGTTTTGCCGGAAGATCGCGTATGCCAATAACAACTTTGGCTACAGCAGCCCCGGTAGCGGCGGCAATATGACCGGCGTCGGCACTGTCGGCATGCAGCTCCTGGGCGCCGGCCATGCAAAGGAAGTCGAGGGCGCCTGCCAAACCATCGCCACCGTCCGGCTACAGGGTTATCAATGGGCCAACGCCTCGATCAATCTGTATGGATGGTATTACGATACGCAGGCCATGTTCAACAAGGGCGGCAACAGCTGGCGCGACTGGAATGCCGTCTTCGAGAAGGAGCTGGTCTACAACCAGCATCCGGAAGGTTACTGGGAGACAAAGGAGGGGCACGGCATGGGTCCGGAGCTGGCCGGCAAAGTGTTTTCGACGACGTTGTCGTGCCTGCAATTGGAGGTGTATTACCGCTACCTGCCCACCTTCGACATCCGGCGCATGGCCAAGAAGACAGCGCGCAAGGGGATCATGGACTTGGGTGATGACGATGAGCTGATCATTGAATAGGGGGGGGCGTGCGCAAGGCACATCGACAAAGCGTTACGTGACGATACTCTGCTGCTTGCAACTGGAAGTCTACTACCGCTACCTGCCGACATTCGACATACGGAAAATTCACAAGACCGCGGCCAAGCAGAGTATTCTGGATGCGGACGACCTGGACGTAGTGATCGGGTGAGGGGGGTGATAGGTAACTACTTCAGCTTTTTGGTTGTAGGGTTTATGATGTGTTTCCTTCCTTGTTAAGGTTGACACATCAGGCAGGTCTATAAACGAAAAAGACCGCACATCAGGCGGTCTTTAATTTCCCATTTGGGGCACATCTACCGTTTAAGGATCAAACCACCGTGCCCACTTGGGTCGGTTTGGTGGGTCTCAATTATGAAACCGCTCCTGATGTTGTCCTGAAATAGTTATATTTGGGTATTATGGCAACAAGATCAACACAAAATAATAGGAGTTAATTTATGAATAAGAACATTGATATAAAAAGTCTCATAATTGGTTTCCTAATGGCTGCTTGTATGATGATGACCTTGGGTGCTAATTAGTAAACCTGTAACTATAAATTTTCCAGATGATATTAGAATTATACATTCGGGATTTATTAACAATTAGCCAACCGGACTTGGACGCTTTCCGGTTGAGATAATTAGGCGGCCGAATCAGGTGGAGAGTGGACGGTGGAAGGATGAAGATCCGTCCAACTCTATCTGCATGCTCACCGAGATCGCCTTTGCGCATATGGCGTTAGACGCTGACACTCGGTCGCGACCCTCCACCTTCCACCTGAAACAGTTGCGGTGATGGGACGTCTCTACACCATTCCCCATTCTTCCCTACATTTCCGTCGGGATATCGATGAACTCGCATGGGATGGCAAACCGGTCAGCGAGCAGGTCTAAGACGGCAACCACTCCCGGGACTTCAGTCTTGTAATGTCCTGCCGTTATCAGAGCAACGTCGGCCAGCTCCTTAATGACGTGGTATTCGGTATGCCCGCATTCGCCGGTGATCAGGCAATCCAGACCCAACGCGTGACATTCGGTGAGCGCACTTGCGCCGGCTCCCGAAATGATTCCGATTTTTCGAATCGGCTTGCCTGCGAAGTCGAATACCTGCGTGTCGGCAGCTAAGGCCGATCTCACTGCGGCCGCCAACTCGCCGGCTCCCATGGGGCAATTCAGCTCTCCGTGAACACCGACGTTGACCCCTGCGTACTCCGCAAACGGGGCTGCATTGCCGATGCCAAGGCATGTCGCAATGCGGGCATTGTTCCCCAAGTTCGGATGTGCGTCCAACGGCAGGTGGGCAGCATACAGTGAGATTTCATTTCGGAACAGGATTGTCAGCCGCCGCGCGATTCGACCGGTCAGATAACGCAGGCTGTCGCCCCAGCTCTCACCGTGATGAACGAAAATGAAATCGCCGCTTTTCTCCGATGCCTGCCGATAGAGCTCGAGGCTGCCGTCGACGCCGCCAATGACCTTTCTAACTTCCGCCTTGCCCTCAACCTGCAAGCCGTTGTTGGACTTGTCGCCGGGGACGCCGTGGATGCTCAATTCCGTGTCGAGGAAATCCGTGAGTTCGGTCAACTTTACCATTGGCGGGATCTCAGGAGAGCTTGGTGTTGGGGGACACTTGAGGGTTCAGGAAGCCGCACCCGCTGGAGGACGATCGCCCTCCAGAGCATGGCCCGACCGGCGGCAGTGCTGCCCCGCGATGATTGGCAAGTTGCAACAACCGCTGACGCACCGGCTTCATCGATAAACCTGGATCTTCAGGCTTTCAAGACTCAATTGGACAATCCCCGTCCGACCTCATTCTTCAACGAAGTCAACACTCGTTCGCGAATCCGGGTCATGTCGCCCAAGAGCGCCTCCAGCTTTGATCCGCAATTGCTGCATCGGAACGTTACAGTCACCATTAAAGGTTAAACGCTCCTGACGCCCGATGCAAGCCGCTGCTGCAATGGGCAGCCGGCGATTTGAAATAGCAGTGTCGTCAGGAATATTATCGGCTTCATCCAACGATCCGAACTCTATGAACCCCCAAAAATCATCTGTTAAGCGGACCCTTGTCATTCGCAACAAACTCGGGCTTCACTTGCGCGCTGCACATCTCATCGCCAGTGCGGCATCTCAGTTCGAATCGGACATTGCAATCAAAAAGGGCGACGATGTCTGCAATGGTAAGAGTAGTCTTGAATTGATGCTGCTGGCGGCGGGAAAGGGCGAAAAGGTGGAGGTCCGAATCCAAGGGGACGATGCGCGCGAGGCCATCGCCGCCATTGAACAACTTTTCAAACAGAAATTCGGCGAAGAGTAGACAGGAATCGGAATGTATGGAATAGTGGAAGGTTGGAAGGATGGGTTTGGCCGCCGCCAGTTTTCCGTCATTCCATCATTCCATCACTCCATCATTCGATGCAACGCCTATGTCGCTGTGCATTGAAAAACATAAGGATGAACGGTGGCTTGTCGTCCGGACACGGTCACGGTGCGAAAAAAAGTTCGCCGAGTATTGTCTTAAACACCAGATCACGCACTACCTGCCAATTCGTCGCAGCGTCAGGCGTTACGCTCGCAAAGTCGTTGAATTCACCGTACCGATATTTGGCGGTTATGTGTTTGCTCAGATCGACCCGAGCCGCCAGCCGGAACTTATGGAATCGCCAGCGGCCGCACGAGTCATTGTCCCGGATGACGCCATGGAATTGACGCTCATTGATGAACTCAACGACATTCGCATCATCGAACGAGCGGCCCTGATGCAGGAGACATTCGTTCGACCGGAAATCCGGATCGGCCGCCGCGTCACCGTGAAATCCGGCCCATTGGCCGGCCTCAACGGCATCGTCTCGAGGCGACGGACAAAGACTCGCATCACCGTCAACGTCGAACTTGTGGGTCAATCGGTCAATCTGGATGTGGACTCCGCCGAGGTCGAAATCGAATTCTGAGCGATCATTACCCACGGCAAGGATCGCTCAGAATTCGCTATCAATATTTTTTTCTATGTCTTCCCAGCAGCGATTTATCTGTGATTACCTGATCATCGGCAGCGGTTGCGCCGGGCTTATGTCAGCCATCAAAGCGTCCGCCCACGGGTCCGTCATTGTAATCACCAAGAAGAGGGCCAGGGACTGTAATTCAAACTGGGCGCAGGGCGGCATTGCCAGCGTCACAGATCAGGCTGACAGCTTCGACGCGCACCTGCAGGACACGCTGACGGCCGGGGCCGGATTGTGCAGAGAGGATGTGGCCCGCGAAATTATTCAATCCGGACCGGGGCGGATACAGGAGTTGTTGGACCTCGGGATCCGGTTTACCAGTCGTGGCGGACTGCCGAACGGTGCCGATGCCGGCGCCAAGGAATTCGATCTCGGGCGTGAGGGCGGCCATTCGGCAAGGCGAATCCTGCATGCGGGCGATGTGACCGGCGAGGAACTGATCAGGGTACTCCTCGAGCGCTGCGCGGCATTGCCAAACATTCGGCTGCTGGAGAATCACCAGGCCGTCGACCTTATTTCTTCCCGGCGTCTCGATTGGGACGGGCCCAACCGCTGTCTTGGCGCCTTCGTCCTCGATCGTGAGACGCGCGTTGTCCACACATTTCTCAGCAAGTTCGTGATCCTGGCAACCGGTGGCGCCGGCAAAGTCTATCTCTACACCAGTAATCCGGACATCGCTTGCGGCGAAGGCGTGGCCATGGCATATCGTGCCTATGCCGAGATCGCCAACATGGAATTCTTTCAATTCCACCCGACCTGCATGTATCACTCGCAGGCGAAATCGTTTCTGATCAGCGAAGCCGTCCGCGGCGAAGGCGCTGTGCTGAAGTGCCGAAGGGGCGGCGACGTCGTCGAATTCATGAAGGCGCACCACGACTGTGCTAGCCTGGCGCCCCGGGACATTGTCGGCCGCGCCATCGACCGTGAACTAAAGAAGTCCGGCGACGCCTGTGTTTACCTGGATATCCGGCATCACTCCGAAGACTTCCTGAAACAGCGATTCCCGAACATATTTGCCACCTGCCTCGAGCTGGGCATCAATATGGCCGAGCAGCTGATCCCGGTCGTGCCGGCGGCCCACTACTGTTGCGGCGGCGTGCGGGCAGACGTCAACGGACGTACGTGCGTTGATCATCTGTACGCCGTTGGCGAGGTTGCTTGCACCGGCTTCCACGGTGCCAATCGCCTCGCCAGTAATAGCCTTCTTGAGGCACTCGTGCTGGCACACAACGCTGTATGCGAAACCGCCGCCACTATCAATGACGTCGACGTCCGCCATCTCGAGATGGAATCGAAACGGCACGTTCCCGGCTGGAGCAGCGGCGATGCCACCGACCCCGACGAACTGATCGTCGTTTATCACAACTGGGATGAAATCCGCCGCTTTATGTGGGACTACGTGGGAATCTTCCGAACTACGAAACGCCTGCAGCGCGCCAAAACCCGTATCCGCAGTATCCGCAAGGAGATCGAGTATTTTTACTGGGACTTCATACTCGCCCCCGATCTCGTCGAGCTGCGCAACATGGCATCAGTCGCCGAGATGATTATCGATTCTGCCCTCGCCCGCCACGAGAGCATCGGCCTGCATTACAACGCGGACTGCCCCGTGGCCGATCCCGACAAAGCCCAAAAGGAAACCATCCTCCACCGTCCCGGCTTCGAGAGGACGCTCCATTAGCCGGCGTTCTGTCGATAGACAAGGCAACCCGAATCGTGAAGCCCCAACGTAAACGCCATCGAAACAAACCTGTCGAGACCCTGGCGCCAACCCCGATCGACAGGAGTTTGCGCCAGTGTTTACGGCGGGGTTTGTTTCGATGGCGTTTACGTTGGGGCCCCGAGATCACCCCCAATTGCGGCGAAGCCGCCATGTCCTCTGTAAACGGGTGAGCCTTCGTCAGGTCGGTACGATATAGCTCGCTTTATGAAAGTAATTGTTATCAGGACTGTCCGCTCTCTTTAGCCCTCGTTAAAATCCGCTGAAGAAGCGGGACGGTTATGCGCTGTCGGGAGTGACGGCCGTGCGGATGGCGGCGGTCGAGGCGGGCGGATTAACCAGCGTCTGCCAAAGTTCTTCGGCGCCGTCCGCCTCATACCGCTGCCTCATATAGGCGGTTCCCAGCCGATAAATACGCGACATTCGCGGCGGCACCTTTGAGGCGCCGCCAGGGCCGCCGGTATCTGTGCCGGTACCGAGCAGCAGCCGGCGCAATGCCGCCAGATGGTCCGCGGACAGCCCAGGCGCTCAGCGACAAATTCCTGGATCACCATTGCCTGCCCCTCCACGATGATACCGAATGCGTGCATCGCATCGTCGCCACACTTGCGGTTCAGGTCCTCCTGCAGGTCCACGCGTTCGTCCTGCATGGCATGAACAAGTTCGTGGGCCAGGGGGTCAGCTTGGCAACGGGCTCCGCCGCCGAATGGTCCAGCCCTACGAGTTCCATCGTTGCGGACATGTTCCGTGGCAACAGATAGAGTGTGGAACTGCTGACAGCGTATTTGCCGATCACAAACGGTGCCAAAGGCAGGGTGGTCTGCATCGCGGTCAACTCCATGAACTGGTCCGCTAGCGGGGCCCTCTTACTTCGGCCCTCGCCGCCGGCATGCGGCAGCAGCAGGTCGCGCGCCAATACGCGTCCCACTTCCCGCCAGTCTACCAACTTCAGTTCCGGCAGTTTTTTCAGACGCGCGCCGGCCACTTTCTCGACAAAAGGGAGGATATCCGCCATCCATGCTTCTGCTTCACTGTGCGTAAATGCTGGCGGCGCCGTGGTCATCTTGTGCCAGAACCCATCTTCGCCCGCTGGGCGCCCCCGGGAGAAGCGCACACGCCGCCGTCGATTGATCCGCCGCCGCCGCAGCGATGTCGCGGCCACTGGAAGCAGGGCAGTGCCGGTTGCGACTACAGTAAGAACGACCAATACCCACGGATAAGCTGCGAAAAAATGCCGTCGTCGGCATCATTCGTGTGTAGCACGAGGACATACGAAAACAGCAAAACGGCAAGCGCCAAAAGCAGCGCCAGCGCGAATAGGCACAATACCATGAAGCGCCTGCCTGCCTGTCCAGTTTTCATGACGATTCAAATTAACAGGGTTCTACCCGCCGCGGCTCACCTCCAGTTCATCTCGCATTGAGCCGGCCGTGGTGCACGCCGGATCAGACGTCGAGTACGCCGCCGCGAATCGGGGAATCGCGGGGTTTCAGTCAGTCACTAATTCAGGATACGTGACGTCACTGCAGCGAATCGAGGGCCGCGCGCTCGATGACGCCGTGCTCGAACGGCTTATTCTTCAATACTTCATTGGGACCATAGAAGATCCCCTTCGTGATACGGCTCAGGGCGTAGACGATCGTGTTCGGCTTCAGGAAGCTCCCGGGGTCGGCGACGGCATTGCAGCCAACCTGGCTGAAGTCGCCCATACAGATTCCCATTTTCGGTTTTCCGAAGTCGTAGACACTGCCGTCACACGTGACCTTGAGCGGGTTGCGTTTGTCGGCGTCGCGCAACCCCTCATATATGCCCAGGTTCGCCGCCGTCGCCTGATTGCCGAAGTGCGTCATGTAGCCGCAGACGGAGTCGCCGACGTAAGATGGGTGTGGGAAGTTCGCCTTGTCCATCATGACCGCGTTCTTGATCTCGCCGCGAATGGTGCAGTCGTCGCCCAGGATGCAGTCGCCGCGGAGGTAGGCGCCCTGACGAATGTCACCATCCCTGCCGATGATCGTCGGGCCCTTGATGCCGACACCGGGCTCGACGTTCGTTCCCGCGCCGATGGAAATGCTGCCTTTGTCCACATAGATGTCGGAGCCGATCACCTTCGCTCCCTGCTTGAGGTAAACGGCATAGCACGTCCCCTTCCTGGTACTGCCGATGATACGTTGTGGTTCGAAGAACGCGCCGTCCTCGAGCATCACCTCGAAACTACCGATGCAGTGGGCCGGCGCCGGCGTCTCCCCGATCAGCACCCTGGCGCCCGCCCGTTTGGCGGCAATGGTATCCGCCAACCATTTTGTGGCGTAAGCATTGATACCGAGTATGGCATCGTACACGGACTTTGTCTGTTCGAGCAGTGCCTGGTGCGCGAATGGATGGGCTGCGAAATCGAAATACGTCTCGGCGCGCAGATCAGCGGGCACATCCTCTGGTTCGATTTCCCCTAGTTTGAGTACTGCTGGCATTTCTTGATCCTCTCCCGAGAAACTTGGTTCTGGATTTCAGGTGTTCGCTAACCGGTAGATCGCCCTCTAAGCGTGGGTCCGGCTGCAAAGTTTTCCGCCTCGGCGGCCGTGGGTAACGTTGGGACGGAACAACGTCCCTCACTGGATCAGCCTGTCGCTGACACGTCCTAATAATCGAGTCGCAGGGCGAGGCGGCGGACGCTCTTCAGAAACTTAAATCGGTGGAGTATCGGTTAACCGATTGATGCCGAATAGGTCGCAACCTGAAATTTCGGTTGCGGCCGTCGACGTCGTTTCGTACATGGTTGGCGCGGCCAAACACGCACTGGAGCGCCGGGATTCCGCTTCGCGGGCGTCGCTTCGCCCGGCATTCCGGCGCTCCAGTGCGGACGGCAAGTTGAAGGCGCTCAGATCGTCCCCAGATACCCAGGCCGCCTGACGCCGCTGAAACAGTTCCTCGCTCATTTCGCCCTCCTTCGGTGTTTTCCCGCATCGGCAACTGTTGATTTGAGAAACAGGAAATGTAAGCGTCATCACCGGCCTTGCAACGGCCAGCGTAAGATCTCCCGGAGAGGGGCGGCCGAACCGTGCAGCGCCGCGCCCGCACGAGATCATGTAGAGCCCGCCCGTGTCCGAAGGCGCAAACCATAAGATCAGGTGACATAAGATCCCCGGGTTCATCCCCGTGGTGAATGAGATTGAGACAAACGACAATCGAATGTGGAAAACTACTTGTCCACCGTCTCGTATCCGGGCCGCGACGGTGGACAAGTACGGCACCGACGCCATGGCTGTTTTGTCCAATCTTATTCACCACGGGGATGAACCCCCGGGGATCTTACGTTGCCATGACAACGAAGTTTTTCGTCCATAGAGCCTAATCGTTGATGCCCATCGAATCCGAATTATTGACTGCAAGTGCAAGTCATGATAATTTTTCACGGATACCGAAAGGACATAATACCACCGGCCATCATTCATCACGGCCTTCCCAATGCCAGATCAAACCGATTCGCAGGTCCGCATTCGTCGCATCGTCAGCAAGGCGAGGCAACGTATTTATACGATGGAATTGCTGTCCCAGGTCCTGGCCGCTACCGCCTGGTTCCTGATTGGCCTGCTGGTTTTCGTCATCGTCGACCACTGGTTGCTCCTCGCGCCTCTCCTGCGGTTCGCGGCCGGCGCCGTGGTTGTTGCCCCGGCCCTGGCTATCCTGATCCGGTTTTTTCGTCGGCATACCCGGCTCCGGCTCAACGATCTTTACGTGGCTCGGGAACTAGAAAAGGCGCATCCGCATCTGAAAAACGACCTGATAAATGCCCTGCAATCCGCACGTGCGGACATCGCCGCTGCCCGCACAGTGCCGGCCTCCCTGCGTCTTCCCGGCGTGCCGGGGAACGTTGCCCGATGGACCTGCGCCGTTGCATTGGCACTGTTGGGTTGGGTCTTGTACTGTCTGGCCGCTGTCCAGCCCGTCGCCTTGTCCGCGGGCCGCATTCTGTTGCCATGGCAGAACACGTGGCTACCGACCAAGACCGTCATACGCTCCATTTCGCCCGCCGACAATACTGACTTGATCGTCGATCGAAACTGGCAGATTCGCGTCGAAACCGCAAACGTCCCGCCGCGCAACGGGCATGTTTCCTATCGCGTGCCGACTTCGGAGTGGAAGACCATGGACCTCATCCGCGATGTCGACGACGGCGCTTATTACTGCACTATGCCGCCGATGAACGGCAAGCTCCACTTCCATGTTGACATCGGTGATGCCCGCAGCCGTCTTATAAAGGTGAACCTCCTCCGGCGCACGATAATCGAAGAACGCCGCGTTCTGTACGAATTTCCGCGGTACCTCGGAATGAAGCCCCATGAAGATACGAACCTCGCCATCGAAGCCGTCGTCGACACCCTGGTTCACTTCGAGCTCGAAATGGATGAGGCGCTGGAAAAAGCAGAGCTGATTTGGAACGGCCAGTCCGAACCGATGCTGGTCAACCAGCGGAGCGTGCGGACGATCCGCCGCCAACGCATCCACAAAGACGCCGCGTATTCGTTTCGCTTTTGGCCCCGCCTCCAACTCGCGCCCATCGTCACCCAGGATTATCCGATCAAGGCACACCCCGACGAAAAACCGAAGATCTCGATACTTTCGCCGAATACCGATGTCGAGTCCAGGGTTGACGGCCTCATCCCTTTTATCTATGCCGTTGCCGACGATTTTCGGATCGAGGCCGTCGACTTCTGCGCTGTCTTTTACGGCACTCGCGACGTTGTCTCGATCCCCATCCCCAGCCGCAGGAGTTTTCGCCAGTTCGAGGGCGAATGGGTGTTCCGACCGCAGGTTGTCGGCGCTGTCGAGGGCGATCGTATTATTTGTTACATGCGGGCGCGTGACGCCAA
>CAUZRT010000039.1:0-15236 GCA_963582235.1 Lentisphaeria bacterium | reverse complement strand
CAACATCAGCAACTTTCAGAGTGAGCACAATGTCTATCTTCGCTTGAGACCGCGCCCGGACCCGGCGGCAAAAGAAAGACCGAGTGCGCCGCGGACCATCCCGTTGTTCACGGCAGCCGGACGCCGCGACAACAGTTTCGGACGCACCGAATTCACAACAGCTGATGGGGCATACGCTATCGAAGGAATCTACGTCGATCTAGCCGTCGCCAAACATGGCAGGGCATCCCTTTGGATTGAGCACCTGCGCATCGGCTTCCAGGGCAACCTTCCGGCGGCCGCACAACTCGAACGAATCCTGTCGGTGCCGCCTCCGGTGAAAGTGACAACGCGGCCGCAGAACGTCGGCGGCCTCGCCGTGTTTGTCAACGAAAAACCGGTACCGACGATTGGCTACAGCCCCGGCTGGTATCCGCAATATGCGAAATACAGCGATATGTCGCGCGCGTGCAGCATCCGACTGCATCGTGCAACCGTCAATCTCGGCGGATCCAGTGACGAACTCAGCCAGTTCCCGCCGCTCTGGACACATCCTGAATACTTCGATTATGAGCTGCTGGGGGCGACGCTGAAGCAGGCATGCCCGACCCGGGATGATTACCTGATCATCGATGTGATGCTGCAGAAGCCGCCGGAGTGGTGGGGGGGCGGAGCGGTCGGGATTCCTGCCTTCGTCCCGCATGCGGGACGAAGGCGCGGCAAGCAGGGTTCAGGAGTCAGGGAGGAGGGCGCTATCCCGACGAAGCCGCCGAGGTCGGAGTCGGGGGGAGGAAGGCGGGATGTGTGCGATCTGGATCCGGAATGGCGCGAGTACTGCAAACGTGCCTTGCGGCTGCTGCTTGCCTTCATCCGCGAGCAGCCCACGGGAGCCAATGTCATTGGCTGCAATGTGATATTCGGAGCCGGATGGAACGATCGCCCGCCGGCTGAACGCGAATCACATCCGGCCTATTCTGCCGCTTTTTGCACATGGCTGCATCGAAAGTATTCCGCCGACGCGGCATTGCGGGACGCGTGGGAGAACAAAGCGGTGACCATCGATGCTGCATCCCCGGCACCGATGTCGGAATGGCCGCGAGGCCGGCCGGAGCAACTCATTGCGACAAGGATACCGGGTCGTTTCCGAGACAGCATTGCCTTTTACAATGACAGTTGGATGCAGACGATCCTGCATTTCGCGCGGTTCATTAAGACGAACACACACGGCCGCTATCTTACCGGCCTTGTCAACGGGCCGGCGCTTTTCATGTCACAGCTATGGAATCCGCGGTACGCTGTGGACGGCGGCGTTCTGCGATCGCTGCTGACGACCACGGACATCGATTATGTCGAGATTCCCGCGTCAACGCTGGATCTGCGTCTGGGCGCGGGATTGTGCGGAACGGAGTTTCTGCTTGCCGACATTCTGCGGTCGTCCGGAAAATTATTGATTGTGCGCGCCGAATTGCCGATGTTCGGCGGGTTGATTGACGACGGACGTACGACCTTCACTCTCGACGACACCATTCAGGCTCTACGGCGCCTGTTCGCCGCGGCGCTGCTCAATCAGGCGGGCCTGACATTGTTCCAAACGGATACCGTTGGTTTCAACAATCCGTATCTGCTTGCGGAGCTCGAGAGATTTGTAACGATAACAAGCCGCGCGCACGAGCTGCCGATGACCAAATACGCTGATCTGGCGTTCGCCGTTGACACGGACGTGAATCAGCTGTTACCAACTTCACTTTCCCAATCTGATGAAAGGCCAACCGGCGAGGCACAGCGTCGCGACTGGTACTACGGGTCGCCGTCAGCTTCGTGGAAATTCTATCTGCTGGAGCTGGCGCGCGCGACCTGGAACCAAGCCGGGCTGCCATTCGACGTGATTCTCATCGACGATCTTGATCCGTCAAAGTACCGAACGATCGTTTTCTACCACGTCCTGCGGGCGGATGCAGAGCGGTTGGCGCGTTTCGCTCGCGGCAAGTCGGACGAACGAACGCTGATCTGGGTTTGGGCCGATGGCTGTGCGGGCGGTGACGGCACAGCGCCGGATGGATTGCGGCGGGCATCGGGGATCGATATCACGCGGCGACCGGAAGCCGTACGTTTCCAGCTGGACGCGGAGTCCGTACTGCTTGCGTATCTAGGCACCGACGGCGTCGCAGGATACCTGGGCTGGCAATACGCCCACAGGGAACCGCGCCGATGCTTCGCCATCACCTTCGGGCCGAAATTCACTGTCACGGACGAAGCAGCAACGGTTCTGGCTCGATACGCGGAGGGCGGTGAAGCCGCCCTGGCAATGCGGCGGTTCGAGGGCTGGACGTCGATTTACAGCGCCTCGCCGGTGCTGAATCCGGAGCTGCTGCGGGCAGCGGCGAAGGACAGCGGGGCGCATGTATATCTCGAGTCAAACGATATAAGCTTTATAAATGCATCGCTTATCGGCTTCCATACAACGGGCAGCGGCAGCCGTGTCATCCGACTTCCGTATGTGCAGGCGCTTTACGAACTGTTCCGTGATCAGGAACTGCCCCGGGCGCTGACGCATCGCATCGAGATCAAGGGGAGTAAGACGTACCTGTTCTTTCGGGGTACGAAGGAGGAGTGGTTAACCACTAAAAAAATTATTGACCAAGATCAAAAAATTTTCTAGTTCCGCTTCCAGTTGGTGATGTCGTCGGAATTGTTTGCGGTTGCGGTTTGCGCATCAGTGACGGCGCTGCCGCCGTCCCCGTGCTTGCCGTCCTGGCCCATGGACCACAGATCGTACTTTGACCCGTTCATGGTCCCTGGGGACTCATAATTAAAATCGTTGCCCCATGGATCGTGATAATTGTTACTGAACGGGGCGCCGTTGAAGTCGATAAAGTTGCCGATATTGGCCTCCAGCCAGGTCTGGTTGACGGTGCCGGCAGTGCCTTGCTCGGGATAGTAACCGACGTCGGCATAATACTGTCCGAGGGCGATCTTCATGGCCTCGATCTGCGATTCACACTTGGTCGTGTCCGCTTTGATGCCGACAAGGTGAGTGACGCCCAGTGCGATCCCCATCAGGATCATGATAATGATGATGACGGTAAGGATTTCGATCAGGGTGAATCGACGATGGTGCACAATGACTTCCTCCTCAGAAACTTGGATTGTCCGTCCGGCATCGATTGCACGGATTGGTCGATTGCCGTACAGGCTGGAAGCCTGTGCGGCTTTGGGCTGTCCGGCTGCTAACGCAAGTTTTCCGCCTCGGCGGAGGTGAGTCCCGTTGGGACGGGACAACGTCCCGAACGGGATCAGCCCCGCCACCGCGGGACCGACAATTCGTAATAACCGCGGCACTGCGAGGGGGCGGACGCTCTCAAAAAACTTTGTATTCAGCAGTTGGGGCCTGTTTTGCCTCTGCAACGCTCCTGACAACGATGAATTGATGTGTGGGATTGAGGAGAGCGGCCAATCGTCCCGATTCCGACGTGGATGCCCGGAGCGGAAGAGCAGGATAGATGGGATGGTCGAACTCTATTGATAAGCGGTGCCAAACGCTTCATCGGCGTGGCGGTTCCTTCTTGTCGGATTTCTTCGGTGGTTTATCATAAAGAACCGTAAAGACCTCCCACGATTCATAGAAATCTGCCTCGGCTTGCTCGGGGTCGATCGAGGCCAGCAACGGATCCTGGTACATGGCCTGCTGCATCCCGTGCCGCGCCTCGGCCATCTGCTGTAAGCTGGCCGCCAGTTGAACGTACCATTCGTGTGTTTTTTCTATGAATCGCGGTTCGAAAATATCATTTTCTTCACGAAACGCGCGGGCCTTTGCCGCCTTCCTCTCGATCGCTTTCGCCTTATCGGAATAGTAGGACACCGTGAGTTTATAAATGAGCCAATTGGTCGGTTCTTCGGCGAGAATCCGCTTTATTCGCTGCTCATGCTGTTCCCGCAGTTCATCCGGTGACGGCTTGTTTGGCGCCGGTTGTTCTGCGTCTCTGCGTTTGGCCGCACGTTCCTTATCGGGGCGGGCGGTGGTTCGCCGATTTGATTTCGAGCGCGAGTCCTGCCGTGATTCCCTTCGAGCCCGGGTCTGCGCCTCGACGACTGAAATCCCGATGATCCCGCATATCAGTATAGTGACAATGATTCTATTAATCATCCGGTTTCGTTACTCCGTGACATGCTCAAGACGCAACACTTCAAACGAGTTGTCAAACACATCATGACAGAGCGTAGCCATGATTTTCTGCTCTGCCAGTATGAAGGCATAGGTATTGTCGGTTATTTGAACCGCACCGGGGATCGTGGCGGCCGCGCCTATGTCCCGCAACGCCTGAGCCGTGACGATAATATTATAGAAATTCTGACCGACGGTAATGAAATTCCCGAACTTCTTGAAATATTTGTCATTGGCGGTTGTCACGGCCGATGGCATCACATCGACAATTCCGGCAATGGAACCAATTCCATGAAACGGATTACCGCCTGTCGTCCCGTTCTGCGCCAATATGTTGGTCGCTACGGTCGGGACGCTGGCGGCGTCGGATATACCGGAAAACAGGGCCTCGAGTACTGTCTGTTTTCTCGTGTTCAAATTGATCTTGCCGGGGATGCTTTGCGCTGTCGGGACCGTAAACATATCCAACAGGAAACCGTCATGGTACGGATCATCCAAGACGTCCCCGGAATCGAATTCACCATTAAGGTTCACATCGAGATAAGATGACCATAAGCGCAGGGAGCGTCCGGGATACCAGCCCTTGATCCGTCCAATCTCCTGATGCACGGGCACATCTGGAAAACCGGTACCGTAATTTCGAACAACGCAATGACCGTATGGCGCCGTCTGGTTGTTCCATTCCGGCGGCCCTGCAGCGCCCATTGCCGCCGGCCACGGTGGTGGATCGTGTCCAAACAGGACATCGTTATCTTTGGTCATGTAAGTGGAAAACAGAGGATGTCCCTGATGAAAGCCGTTCAAATGGACATCCTTTGCTTCCAGCGAAACATAGCAGTATCGAAGCGATGAGGCTTCTGTCCCGGGGGGAGGTGCTTCGCCGGCCTTCAGGAAAGCCACAGCCATGGGGGTGCCGGGATAGTCAACCACGGAGGAAGGGGTCGCAATATCCGACTCCGGTACCCTGTCGATGGTGTCAAGCGAGGAATCCCTGACTTTTATGTCCTTGATCCGGAAGTAATCCACCAGCACACTTGTCGCATCAATAGTCCCGCCACTAAATACAGTCGTTTCCTGCCAAATATAAAACGGCTCAGACCAAACATTGTTACCGCTGTGCGCGATTGTTCCGCCGGACGGCAGCACCAGATGATCAAAACTCGCATTGGGAATCGTGACGGACACCAATGCCTGTGTGTGTATGGCACCGGGCTGTTCTTGGACCCACCAAGGATAACCCGCCCTGATCTGCCACTCATATTGGATCACCACGTCGCCGGTGAAGAGCGCACCGGGCTCAAGTGGATTATAAAGCTCGACGGTAAACTCGGGCGTGATCTTCAATTTGTTAATAGGTTCTCCTAGGTCTATGCGCTCCAGTTTCAGCCACGCATACAATTCGCCAAAATAGAAATTCTCCTCAGTTCCCTGCAGTCGAGATTCGAAGGCGGCGGGGTCCCCGCCCGAAGTGAAGGCGTACTGGTTCGGGCTGGTCGAGACATAAAACAGCGCTGGTTCATCGTCCAGGTCCTCGCTGTCGACCATATTGAGGGCGACCTGAGCGGCAATGCGGCGCAACATCGGCGCATCGTTACTGGTAAACCCGGCCAATGATTTCAGCCAAGGGGAAAACATGCTGATGTCATCCCGCGTCGAGTTGTCCGGGAAGCCGACGAATGCATCGTACAGATCCGCCGCGGTGACGGCGCTCCCGATATCCGACATGTCGATACGGTCTTTGATCTCGCCATCATCGATGACGTTGTCACCATCGAGATCGGACCAGTAATTGACCTGATTATCGGGTCGACTGAACGGCAGCACATCCTTGACGACGACGGCGGCGCTAGCAACTGCCTGGGCTGAGGCGCGAAAGATGTGGGCGAACGAAAACCACTCCTCATCACCCGGCATTAGCCCTGGGGTGTATGGTCCAATTAAATTATCGGGTTGAAGCTCGGTCACGAGGTTGGGGATGGCAATGATGTCGCCGAGATTAATCTCTTCGAGGAGGTCACCCGCACGAATTTCAGTACCTTCATCGGTATCGGCTTCCTTGTTGACGATCAAGCTGGCATCCACGCCTTGCATCGCCTCAATCAAGAAAACGTTCCGCCCGATGATGACGTCCTTGGTGTTGGCGCTACCTCCTTGACCATCGCTGCTGGTATCAATGGTGCTCGTAATAATGTTCCAGCCGATATTGTCGTCCAATGTTGGATCGTCATTATTGTGTGCAGGCGTGAAATCGGCGCCGTTGAACTGAACGTGAAGCGCCGTATCCACTCCATCCCGGCGCCACATCTGCTCTCCCGGCCCCATATCTGTATTTATGCTGCCGAGCACGATGCGGCCATTCCAATCACCCGTACCGGCGGGCCGGTGGAAACTGGTCGTGGCCGGATATATCTCAGAACCTAATTCGTTGCCGATAAAGCCCGTGCTGCGCTGCACGCCGGATTCGGCCAGGAGCCGCGCGATGATCTGGTAGGTGTTATTCTGTGCGGCCTTACGTTCTATCGTCGTTGTTGACGCGAAACTGAGAGCAAGTATCAAGAGGAGAGAAATGATTCCTAAGGTCAACAGTATTGCGATGCCTTGCTCATTGCCGAGCCGTGCACGAACTGGCCGGAGTTGTCCGCCGGGTTGGCTCATCGGTTCCGCTCCATTTGGTTGAAATACAGACTCATACCAAGGCAACCAAGTTTGAGGCCAAACAGTAATCTTAACGCAGGTAGACCGTCTTCCGGAAGGTCCGCAGTGATTCGTCAATGACTGTGCCCGACGTTCCGGTCTTCCGCGGATCGTACAAGCTCACATCGATTTCTATTTTTGCGGGCCGCTTTGTCGTCTCACTGGCATTGCTTATGACAGTGACATGATCCGAATAGGCGGTAAAGGTGACGGACTTGGCCCCCTTGACGAGAATGGCCGAATCCGGATTCGGACCCCAGGAGTTCTCATCGGCCCAGATGACTGCAGCGCTGTCGTAAAAGTTCCAAGCTTCGGGGCCTTCACTCATACTGGTCATATAACGGACTATCGTACCGGCGCTCTCGTCATGTTGGTATCCTACTTCCAGGAGAATGGATTCGTCGGAACTGTCAGTACCGATTCCCGACGCCGACACGCAGGCGAACTTAAAACCGCTGTCCAGTTCGCCGAGTCCGTCCACTGAATAGTTAATCTGCGCACCACTTACATCGTTGACCACCATGGCCTGAAGGTCCCGCGTAACAATGTCAAAGAAGAGGCGCGCATTCTCGTAGATCTCCGAATTCGCACGGGTCGTGGACCAGGCGTCCTGCGCCCCGGCCAGGAACTTAAAGAGAATGCCGATCATGATGACGAGAATGACCATAGCCACCATCATTTCGACCAGGGTAAAGTGCGATCTCTGGACAGGCCGCTTCATTGGTCCTTTGAAACCTCCATTACAAAGTATGTCTTCTCCCTGCCACTGAATGTGACAGCCGCGGGATAACTGATTTCAATATTCAACTGCACCCGCTTCTTAAACGTCGTATCCGCATGCTTAACCCAACCATCAACACTGTTGTACTCCCACGCATCTGTCGGGCTCTTCCATACACGAATCATGGCATCAAAATCAACGACGGCGCCCAAGCCAGTAGTTGTTGTGGCCTGACGAATGCGGTAAACTTTTTCACCACTAGCCGGTGGATAATTCTTCCAATACAAATTGTCCGTGCCCGAAATCAGTGTCCACCCGCTGATATCGCCGGATCCGTCAGAAACGTCCGGCGGGGCGTTGGGTATGTCATCGTTAGTAATGACAGACCAGTCATCCTTAAGCAAGGCTGTGATCACATGGAGCATGTGATCCGCGGCGTCCCCGGAATAGCTGTCGGCGATGGCGTCGCGGCTGGCGTTGAAGCCGACAGGGAAGATGCCCATGATGGAAATGATGCCGATGATCACGACACTCAGGGCAATGATGATTTCGACGAGGTTGAAACGAAAAAGGCGAAGACGGGGTTTGGTTTTCATGGGGATGGTGCTTATTGTGTGCGCCGTGAGGCGTATCAGTCCCGCAAATCTGGGCTAATCCCGTGCGGGACATTGTCCCGTCCCTACGGGACTTACGTCCACCGGTGGCGGAAAACCCGAAAAATGTGCAGTTGCCTGGTTTGTCGGTCGTGATTGGTTGTAACGACTGTTCCGTTGCAAACTCGCACACCGCACAACCGGCGCCTCTCGACTGGCAAAAGCTCGAACTACGGCTCTTCGACGCGGCCGGTCAGCCAGTTGACTTTGAACTCGACTTTGTTGGCGCCGCCGTCTTTCGGCTCCAACGACGTTCCGCTCAGGATCATTTCCTCGATTCCCAAGGTGCCGAGATTAATTTGCGTTAGCGAGCCGGTGGGCTTGAAGATGAAGGCGCGAATCGCCGCCACCGTGTCGGAGTTGTCGTAGTTAGGAAATTTCACGCTGGTAACCGTCGAGCTCGGTTCGTTTGCGTAGTCGTCGATGTAAATTCCCTTCGGCAGAAAATGCCACTGCGTGCCGTCGATATACCTATCGAACACGCCGCTTGAATCGCAGATGCATGTGCGAATCGACGATGCCCGATATTCCTTGGAGCCGGCAATGCTGTCCGTTGAATCGAAAGCCTTTTCAGGAAGCATGACGGCAACATACTCGCGCTTCGTTATGGCGTACTGCCGAGCCAGCCGCAGCTGCGAGGCAACGAGACGGGCGCCGATATCGACGTTCGAACCCATTACCATTTTATCGAACACCGGCACTGCCAGTCGCAGCAAGACCGCCATGATCACAAGTACGACGATCAACTCGACCATCGTGAACGGGCCAGCCCTTAAACCACGGCGTCCCTGAAAACCTCGCCAGGTGGTCATAGTGGTCTCTCCTCTGCGCACAGATTGGCAATTCGGAACAGTTTCCCCGGAAAATACGAAGTTCCGGCGCCGATTACAAGTCACCACTAGACAATAATAGCTGGTCTTCAGCAAAATTTCAAGGGAAAATCCGCGACGTCTAATTTCCACCGCGGTCCCCGTACTGCACTTAAATGCCTGACCGAAAACCCGCGATTTCCCGATTCACGGCGGAGGCCCGCTGGAGGAGGTCGCCAATGGCCGACCGAGTTGCTCCAGCCTCAAACCCTCGTCGAATGGACCGGCGTGGAGCCGAGGGGGTTTCGGTCAGCCGGTAATTAGACAAATGGAATCTGCGCCACGTTCCTTCTTCGATGGAGACGATCAGGCGATTCGCAAGGTTAAGGATGAGCAAATAGCAGGCCGGCCGTGATCCCTCGACGTCTAAGAAATCCAGCGGGAACGCGTTGCATCCATGTGAAAATTCTCACATTTCGGAGGGATTGTATGATAATAAACAATATAATAGTGTCAATTTGGGACATAATGGCCCACCATCGAAGAGGTTACGGCGGCGTGATCTCGAATTTAATGGGCACGGTGAAAACGGTGGCCCAGTAGCCACCATCGCGATCCAGCGAATGCATGCTTTCCTCAGTCAACGCGAGGACGGCGCGATAATTTCCGGGCGGCAGCCGGATGACGGAGTTTTCATGGCGATAACGTGCATGCTCACGTTCCGCCCAGATCTCTTCCGTACTGACGTCCAGCTTCGGGCGGGCATAAATCCATGGATCGGCGGCATCGACAAGAACCCGGACCATTCGCTCGGGAGAAACAGGCTCTTTGTCGTAGCTTTGCCGGACCGCGTTCCACAGGACGTGAAGCGAACTGTCCAGGGCAAAGTTTCGAACAGCGTTACCGGCTCTGTCCGTTATAATAAAATCGAACAGGATGTACGCCTCTACTGCCGCCTTGTCGGAAAAGTCGTAATAGTCTCTATCGGTATAGTTGGTTTGCTGCCCGGGCAACCGCCATCGCCCCAGTTCGCCGATCCTTTCAAAGCCGGCGCGGTCATCAAAGTCACCCATCAGCTTCAGTTGATAGGCGAAATTCGGCTTCAGACGGCAGACCTCGATGCGTCCTTCGAGCACTGGACCACGTCGATTTATGCGCACCCAAACCTGTGGTCCGTCGTTGCCGGCATGCTGATAACTGAACCCATTGATGAACTCGGGCGCATAGTAATTACCGGCGATATCCGCCCAGCGTTCCAGTTTCGAATCATCGTGGCCGACCATTGAGAGCGCATTGTTTGCATTTAATTCAAAAACAATGGATTCGCCCCGCGACGGACCGGGCTGGATATTGATGAATGGCTTGGAGCGGCGAATCCGCATTGGCATTGCACCTTCCGACGAAACGCTGAGATCGGGGAAAAGCCGCCATAAAACGCCGCCGATAGAACGCCCCGATTCTATTCCACCGATCATCACCATAATGAAAATAAGAGCGACGAAAATACGGGACTTCGGGTCGCTCGGTAGTACAAAATTCGACACGGTCGCAGGATCGTTTCGCTTTACACCTTTTTCCGACTCGTTCCGCAGAGCGCCCTTTACGCGGGCGCTTCACTTGGTTATGTTATTGCCGATTCGCTCTCTTGTCCATGCCGGCTCCGGCGTGGGTTTTTACCTAATTCCTAATCGATCCATTCGTAATCGATGCTTGGTTAGGCCGGCGGTTACGAATGGATCGATTAGGAATAGGTCGATTATGAGTACAATTTCTGCCTGCCGAAACTGGCGGCGCTGGAAACTCACTGAATATTCACTGCGGTACCGAAAAACTTCACCCCTGACCTCTGACATCCGAGTTCTCGGGGTGTGGGCAAAGCCAGTGTCAGGGGGCACAAAATGCGCGTTCTCCTCGTCGGTGATATTGTAGGCAAGGGCGGCCGCCAAGCGGCCTGCCTCCTTATTCCAAGCCTGCGCCAAGAATTCAACTGTTGCTTTTGCATTGCCAACGCCGAAAATATCGCCGGCGGCTCGGGCTTGACCGAAAAGTGCGTGACTTCGTTGCTGGATCACGGCGTTGATGTCATCACGGCCGGCGATCACGTTTGGGGGCAACGCGATTTCATCGGCCAGATCGAGCGCTTTCCGAACGTCTTGCGACCCGCCAACTACAATAAGAGCCAGCCCGGTCGCGGCTACGGCGTATACAATATTCCCATCGGCGGTACGATCGGCATTGTCAACGTGATCGGACAACTCTTTATCGGTACGCTGAGCGACTCCCCGTTCGCGGCTGTTGACGAAGCTCTGGCAAAGATCGAAAGGCATACGAAATCTATTTTCGTCGAAATCCATGCCGAAGCGACAAGCGAAAAATGTGCGTTGGGCCGCTATCTCGACGGCCGCGCAACGGCTGTCTGGGGCACCCATACGCACGTGCCGACAGCTGATGGACGTGTCTTGCCGAACGGCACGGCATTCATCACCGACATCGGCATGGTCGGTGCCGCCGAATCCGTTATCGGCCGTGATATTTCTGCCGTCCTCAGACGTTTCACGACCGGTCTCCCGGCCCGGCTGAAGGTTATCGACGACGATATTGTCCTGAATGGCGCGATCGTCGACTTTGACGCGAATACAGGTAAAGCGACCGGCATTCAGCGTGTTGAACGACGGACAGGAATGACCCTATGAAATGCCCGAAATGCGGCTATCAGGAGGACAAAGTCATCGACAGCCGAATGTCGAAAGAGGCTTCATCGGTTCGCCGTCGGCGTGAGTGCCTGCAATGCAGCAACCGCTTCACGACGCTGGAGGAGATTGTCGCCGGCGAGATGTTTGTGATCAAGCGTGACGACAGTCGCGAGGAGTTCGATCCGCAGAAGATACGCGAAGGCGTCAACAAGGCCTGCTGGAAGCGACCGATCAGTGTCGAGCAGATCGATGAGCTCATGGAGCAGATCCTGCAGCGAATCGAGAAACACGCGGAACGTGAGATCAGCAGCGAATTGATCGGCAACTACATTATGGGAGAGTTGGAGAACTTTGACGAGGTCGCTTATGTTCGCTTCGCCTCGGTGTATCGGCAATTCAAGGATATCGGGCAATTTATCAATGAGATCCGGATGCTGAACCAAAAGAACAAGTAGCGGCTACCTACTATTTAGTGTCTCAACGATAACCCCTCGGCGGGGGCCAATGGCCGCCGCGCTTGAACGATGATCAGACTTCACTCCGGTTCCATTCTACTGAACAACGAAGACGGCGGCGAAGCGGTGCTCAGCATCGATGCGCTGCGGGAGGAGTTGTCACACTGCTGCCGGGCCGCGGATGTCGGCGATCCCGACTTCGCCGACGACATTCTCGCAGTGGTCCGTGACTTTCTCACGGAAAGCCGGGAATCCGGCCTCATATGCACCCGCGTCGATCTTGACGAATTGATCACCCGTATCCTTGTTGACACCGGATTGCGGGAAGTGGCCGCGCACTACTGCGAATGCCGCGACCTTACGAGTCATTCGAATGCCGAGCGACTCGTTGCGGCCAGCAAAGAAACCATTGTCGAGCTCTTGCGCGGCGACCCGTTCTTTCTTACCAAGCCGATCGCCGGTATCGCCGAACGCGTCGCCAAGACGGTGCAGAATCTGGGATTTGCGGCAACCACTGAACGGTTCCTCCTGGAGTTGGGCCGCACAATCTGGTGCCAGCCTCTCACGGATGCGCACCGGATTGGCCCGGTGCATCCATCATCCGATCGACGGTGGCTGCTGGACCGGTCGGAAATAGTGCGCCTCTTTTCCGCTACCGAACAGCAATTCATAACCTCAGGCACCATTACCTTCAGGCCGATCAGTTGCCTCCTGCCGCGCATCTCGGTGCACGTCCGCCTGACAGGCCTCGTCGGTGAGAACCTGCAGCCGGTCGTCCCGGAACTTCACCTGTTTCCGGCCTTTGATGCGCTCTGCGGACGGCTGCGGTCAATGATTCACCGCCTGAGCAGAGAAATCCACAATCGCGTCAACGGCAATGTCGTTCACGAGGGCCTGCCGCTCATCAGTTTTGTCCAGTTGCGGGAGCTGGCTACCGACAACCTGCGTCTGGCCGACTGCGCCGTGCCCGGACTGCGCCGGGAACTCGGCGACATTGCAGCTTTCAATTTCGAACATACGGATAAAATCCACTATCTGTTTGACTAGCCTGGATTATTCACGTGCCGTGAATAATAATCGCAATCCCTCCGGGGCCGTTTGGTTCGTGCTCGAGCACGAACCATCACGTCTTTGGGGGAACGAGTTCCGCCAAAGTGACCTATTCATAAACTGCGACAGTTCATGAATAGGTCAGGCTAGTGATCGCGTCGAACAATTGCCGATGTTGAAAATCAACTCGATTTGAATACATTAGACGACGGCGTGCAGCCTCGGAGAAGTGGTTCGCCGCGTCGACCACCATGTAAATCAGACCGGCACCGGCTACGCTCAGAAATCAACTACCGATTCCAATTGCATTTAAGCGACGACGTATGGCGGCAGAAGACAAATCCGATGACGTGTATCTGCGGATTATCAGCGGGCCCGCAGCCGGCCAGGAGTTTCCGTTGAAGGGCGCGGAGTTTACCGTCGGCCGGACCGAATCCGCATCCATAATGATTCCGGACATTCTCATTTCCCGGAATCATGCGCGCATTTTCCTTGACGGCGAAAGCTGGAAGATCGAGGATTTGAGCAGCGCCAACGGCACCTGGATTCTGGGCAATCAAATCAATGAGATCATGCCCCTGCACATGAAGACGGCGGTGCGTGTCGGCGACAGTCTGTTTGAGATTCTACGGCCGCAGGAAGCCGAGCTGGACACATCCTTTATTTCCTACCGTGTGCAGCCGATCACCATGGAGAGCCTGACGTCCGACAAGACGTCATTGGTGGTCCATCGTCAGGCTTCCCAGGAACAGCGCAAGCTGGCTGCCATTTATACCCTGCAGAGCCTGCTGGCCACCATCGAAGACGATACCGAGCTGTATGACCAGATTCTGGAAACCATCACCGATGTGATACCCGCCGACCGCACGTACCTGCTGCGGTATATCCCCGACCAGGACTCGCTGTTGCCGGCCGCCGAGCGCGACGCCAACTCCCGCGTCAAGGTCATCTCCGATACCTTTCTCAGCAAGTCCATCATCAGCTACGTTAAAGAGAGCAACGAGGCCATCCTCTCAAACGACGCCCTGAATGACGAGCGTTTCCACGGAGATTCGCTCAGTGGCTATGATGTCCACAGTATTATCTGTGCACCAATGCACGGAAAGCAGCAGTTCTGCGGACTGATCTACATGATGGTAACTCAGGTTGCGCACAAGTTCACCGAGGATGATCTGAAACTGCTAGCAACCGTTGCGCACTCCGCGGGAATGGCGATCGAGAACCGGGATCTGGTCGAACGCAATATTGCCGCCGAACGAATGGCCGCCATCGGACTCGCCGCGGCGAGTCTGTCCCACTACGTCAAGAATATTCTGACCAGCCTCGAAGGCAGTGTGTCTCTCCTGCGTATGGGTATCGATGCAACGGATGGCAAATTGATGAATGAGGCGTGGGACATCCTGTCAAAAAACCACAAGCGCCTGTCGACCCTGGTGCTCGACCTCCTCAATCTGGCCAAGGAGGATTCGGTTGAGCTCGGCGTTTACAATCTCAGCGACGTGGTTATCGAAGCCGTCAAGCTGGTTCGCCCCGCGGCCGCGAAAGATAAGATCGACATTGAGTTGAACGATCAGATCTACGACGAGCCGATCTATGCTGAAATCGACAGCCGCGGCCTCCATCGTGTGCTGCTCAATCTGTTGAACAATGCCCTGGACGCCGTTCGCACGCGGCATAAGGATTCCGATGAAGGAGGCATAAAGATTGACGTTCGGCGCGAGAAACAGGGCGAGAGCGTCATCATTGAGGTCAGCGACAACGGCATCGGCATACCGGAGCAAAACCTGGATAAGATTTTCGAGCTTTTCCATACCGACAAGGGCGAGACCGGCACCGGGCTCGGACTTGCTGTTTCGAAACGCATCATCGAAGGCCATCTCGGCACGATCACCGTCGGCAGCGAGGTCGGTGTCGGCTCCATGTTTACAATCAAGGTTCCAACCCGGCATCACATGACAAATACCAGTGTCATCGACCTGAAGACATTCTTTTAATTTATTTTACGGCCGAAACAAAACGC
>CAUZRT010000038.1:0-15278 GCA_963582235.1 Lentisphaeria bacterium | reverse complement strand
ATAGTTCTTTATCAGCCCGACGCCCTCGATCTTGATATCATAAACCACCCAACCGTAGTCCCGCTTCAGAAGGTTGTAGTCGACCGGGATTTCCTTGGAGCCGGAAAAAACCGTCGTTTCCACCACGGATTTGTTCTTGCCCAAATCCCGCGCAAAACCAAATTGTATCGACTCGCTGGAGTATTTGTCGAAGCTGTCCAGATAAACCCTTTCGAGCAACTTTCGAAAAATCGGCACGAACTCATCGCGCTCGTTGCCGGACAGTTTGTTCCATTGCTTGCCCAGCGCGCGTTTGCTCATTTCTCTGTAGTCGAAGTATTCGTTGAGGATGCCGCTCAATTTTTCCCGTCGCTCCTGGCGTTTCTCATCCGCCTGCAGCGCCGGGTCCTTGAGGACGTCAAAGACCTTGTTAATCCCCACCTCCACTGTCTCTTTCGGTGCAGCACCAGACGCTGAAAGTGCGCAGGCAACCGTCGCCGCCGAAACTGTAAGCGCGATCATGAGTATGTACATTTCTCTGCCTTCGTTTCTCCGTTTCGATAAATGAGCAACTTCGGGTCGATTAGTCTATGCCCCCGAAGACATATTTACTAATCAGTTCCTCCAAATCTATGGTCGACTCGGTCTCGGTGATGTAGTCGGTGTCTTCGAGGTAATCCTCGGAGCCGCCCAGCGATAATTTTATGTACTTATCGCCGATCAGGCCGCTTGTTTTGACCGAGGCGATGACATCATCTCCGAGCTTGATCTCGTTGCGAATGCGCAACTCAACGACGGCCACCTGGTTGTCCACATCGAGCTCCATACCCGTGACGCGTCCAACTTGAATCCCGGATATTTCCACCTGTGCATACTTCTTCAGTCCGGTTATCGAGTTGAACTCGGCCTTCAGCGTGTATTCGTTCTTTTCGAACACGTCAAGCTTGCCCAGCTTGACCGTCATCCAACCGATGCAGACAAATCCGATCACGACGAATATGCCGACAAAAATTTCAGCCACTTCCTGCTTCATAGTAATCACTCCCTATAAGAAACGATTCAGATTCCAGCAACGCCTCCGGCTCGAGGCGCAACCAACTATTTCAAATCAAACTCTCCAACAACCGACATGTCGCCGACGGCAGTACTCACCACATCTTCGATGTTCTTGCCGTCCGCCGATTCCGAGACTCCGACACTGACACTGTATTTCACCGGGCCGCAATCTTCGGGCGGTGCCGAGCTGTATCCCGCCATGGCTCCCGGCATTTTCTTGACCAGCGCCCGTGCCATTCCGATACGGATGTTGGGCAGAATGGTGACGACGATGTCGTCGCTGTAACGAAAATTGTCATCCGAGATTCGTAGATAATTTTCAATAAACTTGGCCAGGTGCTGCAGGACCATTTGACCGACGACGAATCCCATGTTTTCATTGATCCCATCCAGATCGTTGGCGCGAAACGCGATAACGGAATAATTCCACTGCGTATCGGCCGATGATGCCTTCGTTTCTTCGAGCTTGGTGACAATGACCGTCTTGGTCGCCAGACCGGTGAGGTCATCCCGCAGGCTTTCCGAGCCGCGGATAAAGTCCTGAACAGTGATATTTTCGATGGTTTCCACTTCCGCCGGCGGTGCATCGACGATAATCTTGCCTTCTTCGAGCATCAAAATCTTCTGGGAGATGTAAAAGACATCCGGGATCTCATGACTGACGACGATCCCCGTGAAGTTGAACTTGCGCTGCATGTGCGAAATCATACTGTGCACGGCGTTCTTGCGTATAGGGTCCAGCCCGGTCGTCGGCTCGTCAAAAAGAACAATCTCCGGATCCCGAATCAGTGCGCGTGCCAGACCGACACGTTTCTGCATCCCCCCGGAAATCTCCGACGGATACTTGTTCGCCGTGGTGACGATTTCCAGTTTTTCGAGATTTTCGTAGATCTTCGTGTGAATCGCTTTCTCCGTCATGTGCGATTTCTCCCGGAGCGGCAGAGCGATGTTATCGTACACAGTCATCGAGTCGAACAGGGCAATGTTCTGAAACATGTAACCCATGCGTGACTTGAGCCGATGCCGATCATGCCGCGACAGGTGCGCCATGTCGGCCCCGTCGAACAATACCTGGCCCGAGTCTGCCTGCATCAATCCGATGATATGCTTTAGGATCACCGACTTGCCGACACCGCTCTTGCCCATGACCGTGGTAATCTCGCCTTTGTGGATTGTGAACGAGATTTCATCGAGGATCGTCAGTGGACCGAACCGTTTGGTCACGGACTGAAATTGAATGATCGGCTCGCTCATAACTTTGGTATCCTGAATGCCGGCACGCTCAACCAAATAATAACGGATGACGGATGACCGAACCCTTCACAAAAGGAACGCAGTCAACACGTAATCCAGTACCAGGGTCGTCACACTGCAAATGACCACGGATGTTGTCGTTGCCAGACTCACACTCTCCGATCCTCTGACTCCCGGCTTTAACCGGTCGCAGTGGAAGCCACGGTAGCAACTGACCGCGGCGATGACAAAGCCGAAGAACAGCGGCTTGATCAGTCCGGTGGAAACATCCCGCATCGTCGTGCTGGCAACCATGCCGCTGATGTAGATGCCGGGGCTGACGTCGAGCATCCAGACACCGGCAACATAGCCGCCGAAGATCCCGACGATGTCGAACATGGCGGTCAGCAACGGCATTGAAATGACAGTGGCGGCAATGCGCGGGGATACGAGGTACTTGACCGGGTGAATGTCCATCGTATCGAGCGCGTCGATCTGTTCAGAAATCCGCATCGCGCCAATGTTGGCGGCGATGGATGAACCCGCTCGGCCGGTCACCATCAGTGCCGTCAGCACGGGCCCCAGTTCCCGTATGAGACTCAGCGCAACGGCACTACCGAGCAGGCCTTGAGAACCGAATTTCGATAGCGTGTAGTAGCCCTGCAAACCCAGTACCAGTCCGGTGAAAAAGGCGGTCAGGGAAACGACAAAAATGGAAATGACGCCGATGAAATACAGGTGTTCGATGATCCGCCGGATCTTGAACGGCGGCGAGAAAATAAACACCGTCGCCGCCACCGAGAATAACACCAGTTTCCCGAGATTCTGGAATGTCAAAACGGTGTAGGCGCCGATCGTGTGTAAACTGCGGCCAACCAGCTTCATGAAGTTCGATTCCCCTGCCCCAAAAGTTCGGTAATTATACGGAGTGATGTGATTCAGATCAAGTCGGCAACGTAAAAAACTGGACACGGCGGTGGTGGTGGCCTTGTTGGTACTCAGGCCGATCCGCGCCCGGCTATTGCCATCTCCAGCTTCCGGACTATATTGGTTGTTTTTGCTGGTTTTGAAACTCGTCGGATTCGACTCGTTCGATATTGTTACGGAGGACTCCCAATGGCACGACGCCGAAGTTCCATAACCCGGCAGCGGACCGACGCACCGCCGGAGCTCGATCCGCTGCATATACTGCGTCGGGGAATGACGAAGGCCAAACCCTACATGGTTCAGGCAGGCATCGCAATTGCTGTCGTCGTCATCATCCTTGTCGTTGTCGTTTCCCGTCGCAGCAGCCGCAACAGCGAAACGGCCGAAGCCTTCGCACTGCTTGAAGAAGGGGTCAATCTGGTCACACCGTTTACCTTAATTAATGAGAAGCAGGCGAAGACCAAGATCCAGGAAAAGCGGACGAAAATGGAGGAGATACTGGACAAATACCCGGCTACGCCGGCCGCCATTGATGCCCGGTTTCACTTGGCAAAAATCGAATACTCGCTGAAGAATTACGATGCCGCCGCCGCCAAGTTCGCGGAGTTTTATGGTGAGTATACAGACCAGCAACCGTTGACCGCTCTTGCCTATCTCGGCGAGGCGAACAGCATCATGTCAAAGGAAGATCACGCGGGGGCAATCGCCAAGTTCCAAAACATCTACAGCAATGCCGACATCCACGGCGGGAATTTTAATATTGCGCGGGAAGCCAAGAATCAGGCGGCGATCTGCCATCTTCTGAGCGACAATAGGGCCGGAGCCAAGGCGCTGCTCACGGAACTTGCCTCCGATGCCGCTGCCTCCGCTGCCGACCGCAAACGTACGCAGCAGATAATCGACAAATTAAAGATCCTGCCGCCGCTGAGTACCGCCTTTGTCGAGCCGGAACCGGAAAAGGATGATGCGACCCCGGACACGCCCGACGGGGACGGCGCTGGCGCCCAGGCACCGAGTCTGACAGGATCAGTTATCCAACCCGCAGATCAGGGCGGCAGCCCGACGACGGCCCCGTCCGCTGCCGCCGATCCAGCCCCGCTGCCGGCCGCCGTGAACCCATCGCTGGCACCGACCCCGACGAATCCTGCCGGTTCCGGTAGGCAAGGGGAGAACACTCCGGGCGGCGATTCGTCAGCGAAGTCAAAGGACCCGGATGCTCCCGGAGCGAAGGCGCCCGCGCAGGCCGAAGGCTCCAGCGCCAAGCCCTAAGGACTCGCGTCACCTGCACAACCGCTGAAAAAGGCCTGCCGCGACAGCGTTTTGCAGCGCTGTGGCTCGATGACTCAGGCCGTTCTTGACTTCAGCGGGTAGTTCCCCAAAGGTTTGCATGTACCCGGTTGGAATGAACACCGGATCATAGCCGAAGCCGTTCAAGCCGCGCGCGCCATGCGCGATCGTTCCGCGAATCTCCCCGGCCTTCGTTCCCACCGGTCCTGATGGTGACGCCACTGCAATGACGCAGACGAAACGTGCCGAGCGATCATCGTCATCCCGCAGCCGGCGTAAGAGCTTGTTGATCCGTTCGGCGTCCGTGGCATTCGGGCCGGCATATCGCGCCGAACGCACGCCGGGTTCCCCGTTCAATGCGAACACTTCGAGGCCGGAGTCATCGGCGAACACCGGATGTCCGGTCTCCCGGGCGACGACCGTTGCCTTGGTCAGAGCATTGGCCTCGAACGTATCGCCGTCCTCTGGAACTTCCGGAATTCCCCCGATCCCCCCCGGTGACATGCACGTTATGCCGTGCGCTTCGAGGATAGATCGAAACTCTTTCAACTTATGCGCGTTCGTTGTCGCGGCCAGGATTCGCATAGCAGCGGCGGGCGTTGGTATTCACGTTTAACGCGGGTCACACCGCCTCCAGCGTCACTCCGTCTCCAACTCGCCGGATGCGATTTCGATCTCGGACACGGATTTCTTCTTGTGGTCCTGCACTTTGTCCAGATGCTTGCGCAATTGTCGGTCGATTTTTTTGATGGCCGACGATATGGCCGCAAAGACGTCTTTCTCCCGCGCTTGTGCAGTGTACTCGATATTCTTGCCGTGCAGGATGACCTCCGCGGAATACCAGGACTTCTGCTGATCCAGCACGACGCGCGCCGAGGTGAGCTTGTTGTACTCTTTTTCGATCTGACTCAACTCGCCGTTGATGAAGCTCTTGACGCGATCATTGATTTCGAAATGGCGGCTCGCTGTTATTTTCTCCATTGTTTTCACCTTCGGCAAAGCGGCTGCGCCGCATGAACACTAGACCAGACATTGGTGGCCAAGATATACCTCCTTGACGATCGGATCGTTGATCAGAAACTCACGGTCGCCTTCCCGGATAATCCGGCCCTCAGCAATAATGTAAGCCCTGTCGACAATGGCCAGGGTTTCGCGATGACTGTGATCGGTTATCAGGACCCCCAACCCCATATCCTTCAGACGCGTGATGATTTGCTGGACATCCTGAACGGCAATCGGATCGACGCCGTTAAATGGCTCATCCAGCATGATAAAGCTGGGATTGGTGACCAGTGTACGAGTAATTTCGAGTCGTCGTCGCTCGCCGCCGCTCAAGGTGATAGCCTTCTGTTTTGCCACCGGCACTAGGCCCAGCCCGTCCAACAGATGGCGAAGGCGCTCCCGCCGCTCCGTCTTCGACAAATCGAGCGTCTCCAGGATAGCCGAAATATTGTCCTCGACCGTCATCTTACGGAAGACCGATGGCTCCTGTGACAGATAACCCATCCCCAGACGGGCCCGCTTGTACATCGGCAGATTCGACACGTCGGTTCCTTTGAAGGAGATCCTGCCGGCATCGGAACGGATGAGGCCGATGATCATATAGAAGCAGGTCGTTTTTCCGGCGCCGTTCGGTCCCAGCAGACCGACCACCTCGCCCGCCGCGATCTTCAGATTGACTTCGTTCACCACTGGCTTTCCCCGGTAGCTCTTGCACAAGCCAGACGTCATTAACAAATGATTGTTCCGATCGCCGTTGTGATTATCCGTTTTCATGGTGTCGCGCGATTCCCTAATCATTCCTTATTTCGATCCGCCATTCAAATCCGGCAGCCCAAAATCGACATCCTCCGCGGCATTTTCAATTCGCATTTGTGTCCGTCCGCCTTCGGTACTGAAATCACCCGTTTCTTTGTTGTAGCGGACCAATTCCATACCCCACGAGTGGATGCCGACCTGCCTGAGAACGGGATTGTCCGACAGCGTGACCAGCCCGGTTTCGACATCATACACCGCCTTGCCGCCCGCTGCCTTCGAGTCGTTCTTGGTGGTGGTAATGACGACCTGTCCCTCGGCTTCGATACGACTGACCCCAAATTCCTCATTTAGAAACGCGGCCATGCTGTCGGCGCTCAGTTTAAAGCGATTGTCGACGACGTGGACGTTGCCGTTGAAATTGAACCGGCGCGTATCGAGGTGAAAGTCCATTGCCCCGGAGAAAATCACGCTCCGCGTAATGGTTATCCCGTGCAGCGGCGTTGCCTTGACAGTCTTCGGCGCGGTATCGACTTTGCTGCTTTTGATCTGCAGATTCGGACGGCCACCGACGGTGCGAAAGAAGCCGGTTTCCTTGTTGTAACGGATTTTCTCGGCGCCGGCCAACTTGTTCGCTCCCTGGGTGATGATCGGGTTGTCCAGCAAGGTGATCTCACCGGTTTCGACTTCAAACACAGCCCGGCCGGCGGTTGCCCGGTTGTCGTCACGAATGATCTCAACGTTGCCGACGGCCTCGTTCCGTTTATGCCGGAATTTCTCGTCCAGCATCGTCGTCACCTTGTCCGCTTTCAACTCGAACCGGTCGTCAACGATTTGGACGTTGCCGACAAAGTTGATCTGGTATTTATCGGCGAGGAATTCCATGGAATCGGATGTAATATCGGTGGGCGCCACGGAGGTAGCGTTATCGCGGCGGAGAAGGTCGAGCGGATCCTGGCCCCCGGCCGGCGGGCTGCCGGCCATCAACAGCGCGATCAGGATGAACGGGCCGTAACCTGCGAACCGATGTCGTCGGAACCGGCCGTGACCGGCGACGCTGCAACAATCGGATTTCGGTACTCGCGGGAAGGAATAATCGCGATGAGCCGGGCAGCGGTAGGCGGATAATTTCATGGGGATTCCGGCAGGGCGGCGGGGGTGGTTTCCTTGCCAAGAAGGTCCACCGGGTCCTTGAAAAACCTGACCCTGACATTCTTGCGCACCTTGATCCGGCAACTCCCGAGGTCGAAGTCAAAGCCGACACCGTCGATGGTCATACTGTTGTTGCGGACATGGATTGTGTCGTTGCCGCGACCGGTGTTGTCGATTTTGTCGAATTCGCAGGAGGGGGAGAGGATCAACAGTTCGCCGCTGCTATCCAGATACAGCCGCGCCTGCAGACGGGTAATCACAACGCGGTGGCCGGCGGCCGTCGCTTCACTGCCGAGAAGGACCCAGTCAAGCTCGCCCGAGGTCTTGTACCCCTCAAGCTTGAAATGCTTGAGGCGAAAGGTCTGCTGGGGGAGGATGTTGTTTCCGAAGATATGGGAAAGAGGCAGGGCGATAAGCAACAGCAACCCGGCCGGTATCATGCGCCACGACGTCATTTTCATCCTCGTTGGGATTCGGGAATCTGCGCCGATTCTACTATAGCGTTTTTGACCGCAACCCGCAACTTTCAACCACTTCGTGAATCCGCTGGATTTGCGTCAGCACAGCTGCCATGTCGTCCAAGGCAATGGAGTTGGGGCCGTCGGACATGGCCGCCCGTGGCGATGGATGCGTTTCGACAAAGACACCGTCGATGCCGACAGCCGTGGCGGCCCGCAACAGATACGGTGCGAATTCCCGCCGCCCGTCGCTGACGTTGCCGTGTCCCCCGGGGATCTGAACGGAGTGCGTCGCGTCAAAAACCACTGGAATCCCGAATGAACGCATGATGACAAGTCCCCGCATATCGACGACTAGGTTGTGATATCCGAACGTTGTTCCCCGTTCCGTCAAAATCACTTTGGTGTTGTCCGTGCTGAATACCTTTTCCGCCGCCGGCTTCAGATCCTCCGGCGCTACAAATTGCCCCTTCTTGATGTTCACCGTGCGGCCCGTCCGCCCGGCAGCAACGAGCAGATCCGTCTGCCGGCACAGGAACGCCGGGATCTGCAGAATGTCGACAACCTCGGCGGCCGCTTCGACCTGGTGCACCTCGTGAACGTCTGTCAGGATCGGAACGGTCAATTCCGATTTCACTGTTTGCAGAATCTGTAGGCCCGTCTCCAACCCCGGTCCGCGATAGGACGTGAGGCTCGTGCGGTTCGCCTTATCGAAGGAAGCCTTGAAGACGTACTGCAGCCCGAGCTCCGCACAAACCGACTGCAGGCGACGCCCGATTCTCAGGCAGAGTTCCTCAGTCTCAATGACACAGGGGCCCGCGATAATCAGCGGCGGTTGTGCGTCGCCAATCCGTATGCCCGGCGCTATTTCAAAGCCGATCATGACGCTGCTCCTTCAGTCGGCATCCTCCATGAACTCGCCATGCCACCATTCCCGTCTGCCGATCTTCCCGTCTGCCAGTTTTCTATTCTTCTCCGCTTCGCCATTCGTCATTCGTTCTCCACTTCGCAACATCGCTTCGACCTTTTCGATATCCTCCGGAACGTCGACACCGACGATGCGTTCATCGCGGATCAGAACGAGAATGCGAGCGCCATTCTCGAGTGCCCGGAGTTGTTCCAGTTTCTCGTGGCGCTCCAGCGCGCTTTGGGGCCAGGAGACGAATTGTTCGAGAAACGCTCGCCGATAGGCATAGACACCCCAATGCCAGAGCGGCCGGACATCGCCCGACTCCGGATCTCCCCGATGCGGGATTGCGGCGCGGCTGAAGTACAGGGCATTGCCGTCATTGTCTATGACAACCTTGACGACGTTAGGATCCGTGAATTCGGCGTCTGCTGCGTTGATCGGTACCGCCACCGTTGCCATGTCCGGTGCCGCGGGTCCGGTCATATGGCGGGCCAGATCATTGATGACCGTCACCGGGATGAGCGGTTCGTCGCCCTGAATGTTGATGATCACATGGCCATTGATCTCGCGGATGGCTTCGGCAATCCGGTCGGTCCCGGTAGTGTGCGTTGCCGCCGTCATCACGTAACGGCCGCCGAAGCCGGCAACACATTCGGCAATGCGCGGATCGTCGGTCGCCACGACCGTTGCCGTGACATTGGACCGGGTTGCCTGCTCATAGACCCACTGGATCATCGGTTTTCCGGCGATCGCCGCCAGAGGTTTGCCGGGAAAGCGCGTGCTCGCATAGCGTGCCGGGATGACGGCCACGACACCATTATCGGAATTCGGCATGCGTCTCGCGATTGAAATGAGTGTGCCCGCGGAGATCGTGGATGCGGGTCGGGGGATCCATGGGAGGGCGTGTCTTAGAAGTAGTATGTCGCACAGCCGACTTGTATGCCGGTCCCGACGTTGATAATCAGCCCGATGTCACCGGCCTGTACCAAATTCCGGTCACGGGCCACCTGTAGCGCGTACGCCGCCGACGATGTGAAGTAATCCTTGCCGTTATCGGCGATGTCGATGATCTTATCTTTAATACCGCTTATCCGTTGCCTCAGGCCGTCGACGAACATCGGCGAAATCTGGGGCGGAAAAACCGCCTTGATCTGCGACATCTCCAGGCCTTCGGCGGTGAGCAATTCGCGGACCGCCTTGGGAATACAATCCAGGTAATAGTTTTCGATCTCCGGGTCTTTGGTAAAGCTGAGGAAGTTGGTCCCGTTCTCCTGGCCGATACGGGATCGGAACGCGTCAATGTGATCCGTGAAATAGCGGAACAGGAAACGCCCGAATCCCGTCCGGTCGTCCTCGGATTCATCCATGATGACCGCCGACCCGGTTTCGTTTATCCCGAGCAATGCATCCGGGCGCGTCTCGGCGTTGTTCTCGATTTCAGACGCGACGACCATAACGGTCTTGAATTTCTGCGCCTTGATCATGCAGGCCGCCGTATAACACGCGTTCAGGAAACCGACGGCACCGTTGAAGACATCGAAGGCGAACGTCTTCTTCTCTCCCTTCGACTTCACGGTAATCGCATCGTTGCAGTGCAACGCCCCGGCCACCATGGCGGCAATGGCCGGTTCACACACGAAATCGTCGCGATGAACGCCGGCGTGGATGAGGAGGTTGATGTCGTTGCGTGAGTATTTCGATCTACTGAAACAATGCTCGCCCGCCATGCGGGCCAATGAAACGGCGTCCACCCGTCGCTTTTCATCGGGGACGACCGTGCCGATGCTCTCGAGGCGGACACGGGGAGTGCCCATATCAACCGGCGTGCTCGGCCGCAATTCGGCCGGCGCCTTGTTCGGGCTGACTTTCTTGACCGCCATTTCCCGTAGCCGGTCCGGGAGATCATCCAGCGTGTAAGGCGCCGTGCCGACGGTGATCCCGGATGCCTGGATGGCAAATACTACCTTGTCCCGGGAGCGGATCTTGTTATTTAAAATATTGTCCCAGAGGGCGAGAAAATGCGTCGTCGTCGAAGTGTTGCCGCGGTTCGCCAGATTGACGATCATCTTGGTGCGCCCGAGAACTTCTTTCCGAAAGAAACTATTGACCTGGCGCGCCGTCTCTGCAATCGCCACATTCGCGGTCTGGTGCATGATAAAATGTTGGAACGATTGCCAGCGCCAGTGCAGTTTTCGCAGCACCTGGATGAGATGGCGGACGGATCGATCGATCGCCACTGCATGAAGCTTGCGCGCCTCGGTAAACATGATCGCGCCGCCGTGTTCCTCTTTCGTCGGCCGCGCAATGCAGTAATGGCTGTAGCGCCCCAGCGTGAACAGGTCGATTTCATGAAACCCGACCTCGTTGTTCGGCGCTTCCTCCAATATCATTGCCACGCCCGAGTCGCCCAGGGTCAGGCACGCCACGCGTTCGTCCGCGTCGTTCTTGATTTCCTGTTGCGCCGTCTTCGTTAAATGGGTGATGTACTCGCCGCTCACTACCATGCCCCGCCGCGCGAATCCGGATTTGAGAAAACCGTCGATGATGTTCAGCGCCGTGAACATGCCGGCACAGGCATTGGATACATCGAATACCAGGGCGTTATCGAAGCCGAAATGCTTCTTAAGCCGCACCGATGTGCTCGGCTCGAATGAATACTCGAAATTCGGACCGTCGTAACGGGAAATGTTACAGCAGATCAGCACGTCGATGTCGGCCGGGCCGTACTGCGACTTGGAGAAGCACGTCTCGATCGCCTTCTTGGCCAGATCGATGGAGAATTCCTCTTCGCCGGCCATGCGTCGCCAACGGATGCCCGTCAGCCGCTCCAGCGGATACAGCAGCCGGTTTTTACAGGACTGGATGATGTCCTTGGTTGCCACTGCCCGCGGCGGCAGATACACGCCGAGGCTCTCGATAATTGTATTGCCGCTATTTTTCGCCATTGCCAGCGGTCCTCAACCCATGAATTGACGGGCAACGATTCCCATTATATATAATGCATACCGTTAGAACCTTCGAAAAGCATGCATTGTAATAATTACGAAGGTGTTGGAAGAAACGGTAGTATAGTTCAAATCGTACAGGACGCAAGCCCGGCCCCTCCTTGTAACTCCTTCAAGTCCGATCACCAGAAATACCGCCGGCAGGCGCGCGTATATCTTACACCGACTTCAGGTCAAACCCCGTATCCTGCAGTTCGTCGTCACGACCGGTCACATCGATCTTTTTCTGCATGATGCTGCGCATGGCGCCGAATTCGCGCATGTCCGGATTGACTGCGAGACAGCCCGTCATGGCAGCGCCCGACAGATAGATGACAGAGAACGAATTTGTCTCCAGAGTGCCCCGAACCAGGATTCGATCGTGTCCGGTCTCGTCGCCGGCAAATTTCAGCGCCAGGTCGAAGATGTCGGACCAGACGAAGGACTGAAAGTTGTACGGCCGGTCGCCGCCGGCCATGTTCTGTGCCGCCAGAAGGCCGCAGTAATTGGCGTGCGACCAGTGTTCCACGCGCCGCCGTCGGCCACTCTGTGAATCGGGATAATTGATGATGTCCCCGGCCGCGTAGATGTCCGGGTGCGATGTCTGCAACCGGTCATCGACGACGATGCCGTTGTCCTCCGCCAGCCCCGCATTCCTGCCGATCTCGGTGTTCGGATGGATGCCAATGCCGACACAGACGAAATCGCACGGAACATGCTTTGCCGATGCCGTCACCACCGCCGTAACCCGTTCGTCTCCCCGAAACTCGGTCACTGTCTCGCCGCAATGGAATGAAATGCCTTTGGCGCCACAGTATTCCTGGAAATAGTCGGCGAGCTGCGCATCGATGAAGCGCGACCAGATGTAAGGGGCCGCTTCGATCACCGAAACCTTGAGGCCGAGCTTTGTCAACGACGCGGCCGTCTCCATGCCGATAAACCCGGCGCCAATGACAACTGCGGACTCCGCAGCTCGTGCGGCTGCGGCAATGGCCTCGGCATCATCGAGCGTCCGCAGATAGTGGATACCGGCCAGGTCACCGCCTGGGACAGGCAAGCGGATGGGTGTGCCGCCCGTCGCCATCATCGCTTTTTCGAAGTCGATCGACTCGCCGGTTTCCAGGGCTGCGGACTTCGCACCGGGATCCAGTGCCGTCACCGCCGCACCGAGGATCGTTTCGATGCCGTTGTCCTGGTAGTACGTTTCCGCCTCGAAAAACAGTTCCGGCCGCTCCTTCTCGCCCTGCAGAAACTCCTTGGACAGCGGCGGCCGGTCATAGGGTTGGTGCGGCTCGCTGCCGACCAGCGTAATGGCAGCGTCGGCGTCCTCCTTGCGTAGCTGCTTCACTGCCTGTTTGCCCGCCAGCCCGCCGCCGATCACTAGATAGCGTGTCGATTTCATAATCAATTCCTCATGTGATTATTCAGTATATCACGACACCGTACAGCAGGCAATCAGCCGGCATTGACATGTTCGGCCGGACAAACGTTCATCGGCGCGCCGGCCCCGTACCCCGCCGACGTCAACAGAGATAATACCGACGGGCAATGACGATCACGACCAGCAGCAGCGAGAGAGTAATAACACCGGCACATACATGGTTGAAGAAGGTTCGATTGACCAGGGCGAACTGGCGATTGTACAGGGACAGAAAAAGGACCGGAGAGATGGCGATGAACCACACATCGTCCCTGCGGGCCCTGGAATTCGCGGCTGACGTCGGCGCTGTGTCGAAATACGTTATGCCCAGGTTCCGCCCGCGCGTCGTACGGTGGCAACACCGTATGCGAAGGACCTGGCCGTCAGGTACGCGCCGCCCAGTCCGATAACCGAAGCGTTCTCGCCGGCTTTGCCGATCCAAAAGAAATCTATATGCCGGACAAAGATCAGCTGATTATCGCCGGTGCGATGGGTGCGGGGTGTTCCCATCTGTGGACAAACGACGCGCGGCACTTCGGATCTTTTTACGGCCGCACCATCGGCCGCGTCCGTGTCGTTTCAAGCATCATGCTGGCCGAGGAATTAATGGATCGCGGTTGGTCGCCTTGATTTTCCCCCTTGATCTTTCCACACAACTGTCATCTCGCCGCTCCAAGCTATTCGTCCTCCAATTCCATGACGATTTCCACCAGGTCCAGCGAATCCATTTCCTTTCTTTTCGACTTGTGCGGCGATCTGACTACCACCGGTAGCGCATGGCGGCGGTGCGGCGGGCGAGTTCGCTGGCCAGTGCCCGGGCATCGTCGATCGGCAGGTTGGCGACGTGGGGAGTGCCGCCGGTATAGCCGTGTCCGGCCGTGTGAATAGCGATTTGCGCGAGTCCGAGGCGGCGGTCCATCGGGTTTTGAAAGACGGAGACGCCTTGAATGTTGCGGATCGGGACGATGCAGGTGAGGCGGTTCAACCAACCGCGGCAGGTCCGGAAATAGTTGTCGTCCAGAGCGTATCCGAGCCGCCGGTATTGCACAACATTGTAGACCAGCACCAGCGGTAGCAGAGCGAGAAACCAGACTGTGGCTGGGCTGAGGCGCAGATAAAGGGCCGCCGAGATGATGACCATCGCCAGCGCGCCTTTGATGGTTCCGCGGCGAATGGCGATTGGTGAAACACGGTGCCAGGCCGCGTTACCCGGCTGCAGGTCCGGAAACAGAGCCGCAAGAATCCGGGTCACTTCGAGGCGCGGCAGCACCGGCAGCAGGACATCGCGTCCGGACAGCCGTGCCCGATCGGCGGTGCTGCCGGCCGTACTTGCCCGTAAGGTGGCGAATTGCATCAGCCGCATCAGGAGGTCCTCTTCGATCTCCAGCATCTGGATCCGATGGCGGGGCAGACTATGGGCACGCCGCGTTATCAGACCGTGGACACGTTGCAGGTCCTCGCCGATCCGCGACAGCTCGAAGCCGTAAAAGATCAGCACGGACCACAGCATAGACAGCAGCATGCCGACTACGACGAACAACAGAAACCCGGCAGTCGCGACGACGACGGCGCCGGTTGGGTTGGCGGCGCCGGCCGGTTCGGACAGGGGGCCGATCTGCTGAAACAGATAGTCCATCCCACGCTCGACAACCGCCGGCGAGAAGTCGACAACATTGTCCACGCCGATGACGCTCAGTGTGCCGATCGAGAGCACCATGGCGAGCCCGATGCGCCGGTGCGATAGACTTGCCAGCACGATTTCCAGCACGTGTACGCGGCGCAGAATCTCCCGCGAATCGTCCGCTTCCGTGCTCGACGCGGCGCTTCTGTCGCCGGCAAATTCCGGGCGTATCTCATGAAATATTGCCGCGCGCAGTTCTTCGACCCGTTCCCGGGAAAGGACCGACAGTGTTGCTTCCACACCGATGCCGCCGGCCGTTTCCACATTGGCTTCCACAACACCGAACAGTCGCTGCAGGAATGACTGCTCGATACGCAGGTCCTGCACGCGTTCGAGGGGGATATGCCGTACAGTTCGCCGCACCAGCCCGTCACGGATGATTAACTCGCCGTTTTCGATTCGGTAGGTAAAAACAAAGTAACGTATGAAGCTCAGG
>CAUZRT010000037.1:0-15378 GCA_963582235.1 Lentisphaeria bacterium | reverse complement strand
CCTTTTGCAAGGGCGACGATGTGCCGATCAAGAAAGCGATCGCCGACAATCTGAGTCCCAATGTGAAATCGACCCTCAACGACACAATTATCGAGCTCCTTGTTGCCGACAGGCATGCCGCCGCCCGGGCGGCGGCCGCCGACGCCATCGCACGGTTGCGGCTGGACAGTTCCAAGACGCATCTCTTGACGCTGGCCGGCGATCCTGAAGCCGAGGTCCGCCGGTCCGTCGCCCACAATCTGCGGGTGTTCCCGGACAAGCCGGGATTCCTGCAGCTCGTCCAGCTCACCGGCGACCCCGGCAGTCCGTTGACACGCGACAAGGCGCAGGAGAGCCTCGTCGCCATCGCCAGTCCCTATCCTGTCGAGGCTGAGATCGGTGTCTACGTGGACGACGCCAATGAGGACATTCGTTACAACACCTTCCGTGTCCTCGCCGCCGTGGATAGCTCAATGTATAATGAGGGTATTCGCCGGCGGCTGCTGCAGGAAGAGCGGCCGATCAACATTGCCGCTGCGATCCGCTCGCTGGTGGCAGGCGGGGCGACCTTTGCGATTGAAAGCATTCTGGGCTATGCGGATCACGAGCACAAATTCGTGCGCACCGCCGTCGGTGAAATGATTGGTGTGTTTAAGCCGAAATCCGGCCACGAGATCATCAAGCGCTACAGCCAGGAGGATCGTGAAATGGACGTTCGCGAACCCGCGATCGTGGCCATGGGCTTGATTCGTGACACCGACTTCAACGGAACACTTTTAAAAATTCTCCAGCGGACCAACTACGCCGGTCCGGAATTCCTCCAAGAAGCCGACCGGATCCGCGCCTGCTGGAGCGCTTCGCGTATCCACGACCCGTCGATTGAACTGATGCGCCAGATGCGGCGCCAGATAATGGAAATGGTCGTCCTGACCGCGGTGGGGCCAACGTACGACAGCGATACTGTCCGGGCCTCGGCCTGTTGGGCCCTGGCGATCCAGAGCAAACGGACGAACGATTCGGAAATCCTCGCGCTCGCCCGCGGAATGATCAATCATCTCGATCGTGATGTGCTGGCGGAACAACGCGAGCGCATCTACCGCGAGCCACCCAGCAACTATATTTTACAATACTATGCCTACCAGGCCCGGCAGTTCTTGGTTGACGAGCCGATCGTGCGCTGCCCGTCACTCCTCGGCGAGTTCAGATTCGATTATCGCCTGACCAAAGTTATACGGCTGCCGTATCCACTGTATCCGACAAAAGGGCATGGGTATTGAGAAGACAGCCTATATCGTGTCATTCTGTCGTGGCCCAACCCTTGCCGTCGTCATCCTCCTCGCCCTGCTTTTCGCGGCATGCCGCCAGTTCCACGAACTTCGGTCCGGCTTTTCTGCCGGTTCCCCGACGACGCCATTCAACGACTATGAACGCGGTGACCCGGCGATTGAGATGCCGGATATTATCACCCTTGCCGACGCCAAACGACTAGCCCTGCAAACCAACCCCACCGTCGCAGCGGCCCGCCAACGGGCCGCTGCCGCAGCGGCCCGTTGGCGGCAGGCGGCGGCCGCCTATTACCCGCAACTGACAGCCGCATTCACCGCCACGCATCAGCACGATCAGTCCCCCGACCAGACTTTCGGCCTGGTCGGGGGAGCCACGGAAACCTATGTCCCGACGCTTACGGCCAACTGGCTCCTGTTCGACGGTTTCGTCCGCGAATTCGATATGCTGGCAGCCAGGTTCGATGTCGAGGCCGCCGCCGCCGCTCACGACGACGCCCGGCGGCTGCTCCTGCGTTCGGTTGCACGCGCATATTCCGCTGCCCGGCTGGCGCAAAACGAGATCGAGATCAACGACGCCGATCGCGATTTTAACCAGTACTTCTACGATGAGACGGAAAAGAAGCGGGTGCGGGGTATGGCATCGCGATCCGATGCCCTCAATTTCAAGATCCGGCTGGAGAACGCCCGCATCCGCTCGTTGGACTCGAGCCGGGACTACCGCCTTGCCATTCTAGTCCTGGCCGAATTGCTCGGCATGCCCGCCGTCGGTGTCGTGCAAACTCCGGACCTGAAGCCCGAGTCCGTTGGCACGTCCCTGGAACTTGCGGGGCTGGGCACGCTGCTGGACACCGCCTGGGTCACGCGCACAGACCTGCAGGAAATGAAGGCTGGCCTGAACCGGGCCAAAGCCGAACTGGGAGCGGCCGCCGGCGCCCGCTTTCCACAGCTCTTCCTCACCGGCGACATCGGCACCTTCAGTCGCGACGAGTTCCGTGCCGAACGGGATAATAGAACGTCGTCGTTCGGGATCATTGCCAACTGGGATGTATTTACCGGTGGCGCCAAAGCCGCAACGGTCAAAGCCGCCCGGGCCGATTACGCGGCAACGCTCGAGGACCTCAACCGCTTGTGGGACGCCATCGTCGGCGAGATTCGACAACAGCTCGAGATCGTTCGCACAGCCTGGGAGAAACTGCGCATTCAAAGGGAAATCACGGCTATGACCCACGGCATCCGCTCGGATGTCGAAAAGGAGTACAAAGCCGGGCAGGCATCACTGACACGCCTGAACGAAGTGCAGCGCGATCTCCTCATTGCCCGTGAACGCCTGGCCCGCAACCGGGCCGAGTATCTCCAGTCCCGCGAAGACCTCGCTGCCGCCACCGGCGAAATCCTTGCCCCCTACCTGCAGCCCGCCCCGCATAAGCTCACGCGTTGACGTGCGGCATGAGCGACGGCCTTGAGCTGGAGCCGGAGCCCGTTCGGTTCGGTGCCGTTGTTCGGTGGCGATTGCTTTCACCGACGCCGGTGTCGCCAATAGAAGGGACGTCGGCGAACGTGCGCCCGCGCCAGGACGTAAATGGTAAATGTCGCCTTGAGCATAACTGATGCGAAACGCAGACCGAGACGCCTAGGCGGAACAGTCTCGCACCTCACGTTTCACGCCCCACGCCTCACGCCTTCAGTATATCCCGACTCTTCACCACCTTGACGCCGGCGTTTTGCATTTCCCTGACGGCGTTGCGGACGTCGCCGCGCTTCAGATTTACTCCGCGACAGGCGTCCTCGATTAGAAAAGTTTCAAATTCGCGAAGGCGTGCATCGAGGCACGTGTACTTGACGCAGTAATCGGTTGCCACACCGCAGACGTAAACCCGCTGCACCAGGCGTTGCGTCAGATACGTATCGAGACTGGTCGCGCGCCGATACCCGTTGTCGAAGAAACCGCTGTAACTGTCGATCCCAGGATCGGTGCCTTTTTGAAATGCGTAGCTCAAGCCGTCGACGTCGAGCTCGTCGACAAAAGCCGCGCCTTTTGTATTCTGTACGCAATGTACCGGCCAGAGAATCTGCTCGAGCCCGTTCAAATCAATGACGTCGCCGACATGTCTGCGGCGGTGGCTGGCGGCAAAGCTGCCGTGCTTTCGCGGGTGCCAATCCTGGGTAGTGACGACAACTGGGAATGCCTTCATCAGCCGGTTGGCCAGTGGCGCGACTTCGTCGCCGCGGGCGACCGGCAGCGTACCGCCGGGCATGAAGTCATTTTGTAGATCGACAACAATCAGTGCTTTCATCTCATCCTTCCGCCAACAGCGTTTCCAATTCATCGGTCGCCCGTTCCCAGGCCTCGGTCATGGACGTGATCTCTTCGGCAACGGCTGCCAATCGCTGATTGGCATCGATGATTTCCGGTGCTGGCGATGCGGAGTATGAGACGGCCTCGAGCAGCACTGCCTGCTCCGCATGCAACTCGTCTATCCGCCGTTCGCACGTAGCGATCCGGCCCTCCAGCGGTTTGCGGGAACGGTACAGTTTCTGGCGTCTTTCAGCAGCGCGCCGTTTCTCCGCTTTGCGCGCAGGACCCCTCCGCTCCCGATCTGCGTCGGTGTCGGGATCTTGCGGCGCGCCGGCTTCGGAATCAGAGCGATCTTTGCGAAGATAGTAATTATAATCTCCGTGATACTTTTGCACGCCGGACGGTGTGATTTCAAGGATGCTTGTCGCCGTACTGCGGATAAATTCGATATCATGACTTATGAGGCAGACGGTGCCCTGGTATGCGGCGACAGCATCCTGAAGAAATTCCCGGGTGGGAATGTCCAGGTGGGTCGTCGGTTCGTCCAGCAGCAGGCAGTTGGGGGCGCGCAGCATGAGAGCGCAGAGGGCCAGTCTCACCTTTTCGCCGCCGCTCAGAACCGCGACGCGTTTTCCAATGTTGCCGCCGGAAAAACCGAATGCTCCGAGGACCGACCGGACCTCGCCGTCGGCGGCATCCGCCGGCGCCCGGCGGGCGATCTCCCAAACCGTCGCCTCAGGCGCCAGCGTCTCGGGGTATTCTTGTGACTGATAACCGATGACGACGGCGTGTCCGGCCGTGCGCCGGCCGTGGTCGAGTTCCAGACGACCTGCGAGAATGCGCATCAGCGTTGTCTTGCCCAAGCCGTTGCGGCCGAGGATCGCGAGCTTGTCGCCGCGCTCGATTGTCAATTCGAGATCTTCGAAAAGCCAGTGGTGCCCGTCGTAAGTCTTGCCGGCTTCTTCGAGGGTCAGGACTTTGTGTCCGGAGCGCGGCGGCGCCGGAAAGCGGACCTGCACGCCCCGATATTCGTAGTCCGGCACATCGATTCGTTCGATCCGGTCCAGTTGCTTTAGGCGGCTCTGAACCTGACTTGCTTTAGTAGCTTTGGCACGGAAACGGTCGACGAAACGTTCGATTTGCTGAATATGGCGGTCCTGGTTCTTCTTTGCCGCCATCAACTGCTGCCGCCGCTGATCGCGAGCCCGGACATAGGCGTCGTAGTTGCCGGCATACCGTTCGATTCGCCCGTTCATGACTTCGAGGGTGATGTCTGTCAGCTCGTTGAGCAGGTATCGGTCGTGGGAGACAATGATCGTTGTGCCGGTCGTTTCGCGCAGGTAGTCCTTGAGCCATTCAATGGCTGGGACATCGAGATAATTCGTCGGCTCATCGAGAAGCAGCAGGTCGGCGGCGGTCACAAGCGCCCGGGCAAGTTCGGCCCGCATGCGCCAGCCGCCGCTCAATTCGGCGAACGGGCGGGATAGATCATCAGCGGCGAAACTGAGACCGGCCAGGATTTTCTCGGTTCGCGTGTTGAGTTGATACCCGTCAAGGGATTCAAATTCGGACTGCAGTTCGCCGAGTTCACGGAGCTGCGTATTCAGTGCCGCCGTGTCGGCATCGGACAGCTCAGCTTCGAGGGCATGAATCGCCCCTTCGATTTTCGTCAGCCGCGGAATGGCATTGCGGGTGTACTCGAGCAGCGTCTGTCCCGAATCGGCCGCTAAGATCTGCTGACGGACGTAGGCAATCTGCGTGTTGCGTGCCAGAGATACGGAACCGGAATCGGGCGACACCTCACCGGTGAGAATATTGAGGACGGTACTCTTGCCCGTGCCGTTGGCACCGATCAGACCGATCCGCTCGCCCGGCTGGACGCGAAACGAGGCGTCGCTCAAAACGGGGCCTGACGGAAAGGCCTTCGAGATTTCCTGGAACTGAATCATCCCTGACGCAATTATGTGGCGAAATAGTCTTGTCAAAGCGATAAATTATCGTATACTACCTGTTTTTGCGCATTTGTTTTCATTCCGGGTGGCTATAATTATTTTCGCGATATCAGAAACGGGAGGGAAATTTTGGCAGAGAAAGTGACCATGCAGGATTTGTTGGATGCCGGGGTTCATTACGGGCATCAGACAAGGCGCTGGAATCCGAAGATGAAACCCTATATCTTCGGGGCGCGCAACGGCGTTTACATTTTCGATCTCGCTGTTACCATGAGGCAACTGCAGAGTGCGTGCGAATTTCTTTATGACATTGTCGAACGCGGTGGTGACATCCTCTTCGTCGGCACCAAGCGTCAGGCTCAGGAATGCGTCCGCGCCTGTGCGGAAACGACCGGCATGCATTTCATGTGCGCCCGCTGGCTGGGCGGAACGTTGACCAACAATCAGACGATTCGCCGCAGTATTGACAGGATGCTGGGCATTCAGAAGATGGAGGTTGAGGGTGCTATCAACGAGATGCCGAAAAAGGAGGCGGCATCGATGCGCCGCGAGCTCTACAAACTCGAACGCAACCTGAACGGTATCGTCAACATGCGCGGCATGCCGAAGGTTATGGTTGTTGTTGATGTTGTGCGCGAAGAGATTGCCGTCCGCGAGGCCAGCCGCCTGAACATTCCGATCATCGGTATTGTCGATTCCAATTGCGATCCCGACAACATCGATCTCGTGATTCCCGGTAACGACGACGCCTTGCGGGCGATCAAGATTATTATTGACACATTGGCCAGCTCCGTGACCGCCGCCCGGGAATTGTACGAGCGCCTGGCAGCGGAAGAGAAAGCCAGGAAGGAACAGGAAAAGGCCGAAGCCCAGAAGAAGAAGCAGGCCGCCGCCGATAGCGGCAAGGCTACGGACTCAGCAGACTCAGCAGAGGCGAGCGTGCCGGATGCCGGCGACGATACTGCGGACGAACAGACGAAAGATGCCGCAGCGGGTGCGGAGAGCACGAAAGCGGAACTGGAAAAGTCATAACGATTACCGACAATGCAGCCGCCGCTGCATGAATCGATGAGGTGAAGATGGCCGAAATCAGTGCAGCGCAAGTTGGCGATCTCCGCGATCGGACCGGCGCCGGGATGATGGATTGTAAGAAGGCATTGGTCGCCGCCGACGGTAATATCGACGATGCCATCGAACTTCTGCGCAAATCCGGCGCCGCCAAAGCGGCGAAACGTGCCGGGCGCACGACGAGCGAGGGCATGATCGTAGCCCGTATCGACGGCGGCTCTGCGGTCCTATCAGAAGTCCTGTGTGAGACGGATTTCGTGGCTAAGAACGAGAATTTCGTTGCCTTTTGTGACGACGTGGCGGCGGCCGCCTCCGCGATGGCGGCGGCTGGCGATGTCAGCGAGGCGATTCACAGTGCGAAACAGGATGACCTGGCCCAGCTGATAACGACGACCGGAGAGAACGTACGGATCGGCCGCGTCGCCCGCTGGCAGCCGACAGGGAAGTGTGAATCGTATCTGCATATGGGCGGCAAGATCGGCGTTCTTGTCGATGTCGAGGGCGATGCCGATGTCGAGTACCTGAAGAATCTGTGCATGCATGTCGCCGCCTTTAATCCGCAATTTATCGGCCCGGACGATGTTGCCGATGATGTGATTGCGAAGGAAAAGGAAATTGCCGCGGCGCAGCCGGATCTGTCAGGGAAACCTGAAGAGATCCTCGACAAGATTCTCGACGGCAAGATTCGGAAATGGTTCACGGAAAACTGCCTGACCAAGCAGGCGTGGATTCGGGACGACAAGACGACCGTCGAAAAGGTGAACCCAAACGCACGCATTCTGCGCTTCCTGCGATGGCAGGTCGGCGAGGCCGATTGACAACGGGCCACCTGGTTTCGGGTGGCTCTTTTTTTTGGTTGTGCGGCGGGGTCTTTTTAGCCCGGTTTTGGCACTGCCATTTTTGGCGGCACAGGGAAACGAATCATTCTCATCCTTCGTCCTCGTCCTCGAAACGGCCGCGCAATCGAGGACGAAGAACGAGAACGATCAAGTTTTATAGGAGTGGCCGCCGTCTCGCGCTGCGATCCGGCGGCTGATGGATTATTACGATGTGTCAGCCGTAGGCTGATTTGCCGTGGCGGAAAATTTATACAGCCGGACTGGCCTCTGGAGTCCCCGCTATCCACTTCAACGTCGCAGCGGCTCGCGGTCCGTCGGCTGACGGATCGCCCGCCAAGGGCGTGATTGCAATCTGCTGGTTCCACAACACCAAGTTTCTGAAGAGTCCGACAATCCAATACTCCATTCCTCCCTTGTGAACACAACCATGTACACGCGGGTGCTGATCAAACTCAGCGGTGAAGCATTAAAGGGCGACGCCGAGGCGGGCGTCGATCCGGCGGCGACCCGCATGCTGGCCGACCAGATCAAAGAAATTGCGACACTGCCCGTGCAGACGGCGCTGGTCATCGGTGGTGGCAATATCATTCGCGGCCGTGCCATTGCCGGTGACGAGATGGACCGTGTCACAGCCGATTATATGGGCATGCTGGCGACGGTGATCAATGCCCTCGCCATGCAGAATTCCCTGGAAGCCATCGGTGTGCCGACGTGCGTTCAGACGGCGATCGAAATGCGCGAAATCGGTGAGCCGTTCATTCGCCGCCGGGCCGTCCGCCACCTGGAAAAAGGACGTGTCGTCATCTTCGCTGCAGGCACCGGCAGCCCGTTCTTTACAACGGACACGACGGCGGCATTACGGGCCAGCGAAATTGGCGCCGACGCCATTCTCAAGGCCACCAAGGTCGACGGCATATACACAGCGGATCCGGAAAAGGACCCGACGGCACGCCGCTACCAACAGATCACATATCAGGAAGCGCTGCAGCAACAGCTCAAAGTGATGGATGCGACTGCGTTTTCGCTGTGCATGGAAAACCGCGTTCCCATCATTGTTTTTGATTTCAGCCGGCGCGGTAATCTGATGAAAGTCATCTGCGGGGACACCAGCATCGCCACGATCGTTCACGATTAGGCAAGGGGACGCAGTGCTGGTGATGGGGCGCGGTATCACGCGTCCGTCTCGACGCGATTGATTTTCTCCTGTCCGCGTTTCCGAGCACGGACGTTCTGGATCGCGTGAGTCCGCCGGCTGGCAGATCGCAACCACGTGACCATGTTGTCACGTGGTACGTGACGTACGTGGCGCAGACTCACGTCGTCCTCGTCCTCGATTCCTGTTGCTTCCTGTTACGTCCGAAGATCGCGTTGACGCGCTCCGAGCACAAGGACAAGGACCGTCCCGACTCTTGCGGATCGGGACTGAGGACGAGGATCCGTCAGCCGGCGGACTGAAAATCGTCACTCAGCGCCCGCATTCGTTACACTTGGCTTGACAGAACTATTGCCTTTACATCTAAGATTCTTGTATATTAAGTGGAGTTGCGAACCGCCATCTCACGGGTCAAATAATGCGCAAATCCCAAATCCCAAATCCCATCGGGGGTCATCATGTTTGAGTTCGTAAAAAGAAGTATGCTGGTTGGGCTTGGCCTCGCGCATATGACAAAGGAAAAAATCGCGGAGGCGGCGAAGGATCTGTCCGAAAAAGGTAAGCTGTCCGGGGAAGAGGGGCGGAAGCTCTACGATCAAATGATTAAGGAATCGCAGAAGGCGCGCAAGGATGTGGAGGACAAAATCGCTGCCGCGGTGGACAAGGCCATGAGCCGACTGCCCGCCAATCGCAAGATTGACGAATTGATTGAGCGCATCGAAGCCCTCGAGAAAGCTGTCCATGAAAAGGGAACGGACTAGGCTTGAAACAAGAGTGTTCAGCCATCCGTCAGCCGACGGATCCCGTTTCACGTGATCCCGCCTGCGGAATGGTAACGTGGCTGAACACGAAATGCTCGTTTATTTCGGGACTGGAACTCAAGGGGAGTGTCAGATCATGTCGGATGACGCAATGCCCAAGGCCTATGAGCCGGCTAAGGCTGAGGAAAAATGGTATAGCCAGTGGGAATCCCGGGGCTATTTCGAGGCACACGCGGATTCGCAGGCGGATGCGTACACCATCGTCATCCCGCCGCCTAACGTGACCGGAGTGCTGACGCTCGGCCATGTATTGAACAACACGCTTCAGGACATACTCATCCGCTTTGAGAAGATGCGCGGCAAGGAGATCTGCTGGGTGCCCGGAACGGATCATGCCGGCATCGCAACCCAGGCGAAGGTCGAGGCGCACTTACGGGAAACGGAAAACCTGTCGCGCACCGATCTCGGCCGCGAGGAGTTCCTTGAGCGCGTATGGCAGTGGAAGCGCGAGTATGGTGGCACCATCATCCGGCAGTTGCGTCGTCTCGGCACGGCATGTGACTGGCGGCGCGAGCGGTTCACGTTAGATGAAGGACTTTCCAATGCGGTGCAGGACGTTTTTATCCGGCTTTATGAGAGGGGCCTCATCTACAAGGGCACACGCATGATCAACTGGTGCCCGATGTCGCGCACTGCCCTGTCCGATGAAGAAGTGATATACCAGACCGAACGCGGCTTTCTTTGGTACATGAAGTATCCGGTTGTCGGTGGCTCGGATACCGTTAGTGTCGCCACTACCCGTCCGGAAACCATGCTGGGTGACACGGCGGTGGCGATTAATCCCGATGATGAGCGCTATCAGCATCTGCTCGGTAAGACGATTATGCTGCCGCTCGTCAAACGGGAGATACCGGTGATTGCCGACCAGTTCGTGGACAAGGCGTTCGGCACCGGCATCGTCAAGGTGACCCCTGGCCACGATCCCAACGACTACGAGATGGGCGTGCGGCACGACCTGGAAATGATCAATGTCATGAACGATGACGGCACGATGAATGAGAACGCCGGCGCCGATTTCCAGGGCATGGACCGCTATGAGTGCCGCGCGGCTGTTGTCGAATGTTTCACGGAACTGGGACTTCTGGAGAAGACCGAGGTGTACGAACACCAGGTCGGCTTTTCCGAGCGCGGTCATGTCGCCGTCGAACCGCGACTCAGCGAGCAGTGGTTCGTGCGCATGCAGCCGCTGGCCGAGCCGGCCATCAAGGCCGTCAACGACGGCCGCATTAAGTTCTATCCCGAGCGTTGGATCAAGACTTACAACCACTGGATGGAGAACATCAAGGATTGGTGCATCAGCCGCCAACTCTGGTGGGGGCACCGCATTCCGGCGTACACCTGCGATGGCTGCGGCGAGATCGCGGTCAGCCGCGAGCCGCCAACGGTCTGCGCCAAGTGCGGCGGCGCCGGCTTGACGCAGGATGAGGACGTGCTTGACACCTGGTTCAGCTCCTGGCTATGGCCGTTCTCTGTCTTTGACTGGCCGCGCGAGAATGCCGACCTCGCACGCTTCTATCCGACCCAGACGTTGGTGACGGGACCCGACATCATCTTTTTCTGGGTGGCGAGAATGATCATGTCCGGCATCGAATTCATGGGCGCCATTCCCTTCAGCAAAGTGTACTACACGTCCATCATTCGTGACGATCAAGGCCGGAAACTGTCCAAGAGCCTCAACAATTCTCCGGACCCGCTCAATGTGATCGACACCTACGGTGCCGATGCGTTGCGGTTCACCGTCATCTATATTTCGCCGTTGGGCCAGGACATTCGCTACAGCGACAAGAAGTGCGAGATTGGCCGAAACTTCGCCAACAAACTGTGGAACGCAGCCCGATTTCGCGCCATGCAGGGACCCATTACGCAGGAGTGGAACAGCCTGAGTGGGGCAGATCTCGGGCGCCTCCGGCCGGATGACCGCTGGATACTAGCCCGCACCGACGAGGCCGTGCGCTCCATCACCACCGACCTCGATGCGTTCGATTTTCACAGCTACTCGATTTCACTTTATCAGTTTATCTGGAACCGGTTCTGTGACTGGTATGTGGAGTCCGCGAAAGCCTCCTTTTACGGTGACGATGCGGCTCGGAAGCAGACGACCCTAAAGGTCTTCGATTTCGTTTTTTCCCGGATCCTGCGCCTCATGCATCCGGTGATGCCGTTTGTGACTGAAGAGATTTATCACCAGCTGGACTACGTGACCACGGACGATTCCATCATGTTGACGGCCTGGCCGGAATCGTTCCTGGAAACGATCAGCACCGACGGTCTGTTCGACCGGGCGGTCATCGACATGGTTGATGAGAAGTTCGGCCTCATCAGCGCCGGCCGAAATCTGCGCGGCAGCTACAACATCCCGGGCGGCCGCAAGATTCCGTACTATATTCGGCCGACCGATGCCGGTTTCTCCGAACTGCTGCGGGCCGACATGGATTCCGTGAAACTGCTCTTGAATGCCGAGGCGGTGACGGTGGACACGGATTATGATCCGCAAGGGACGGTGCCTTCGGCGGTCGAGAAACACGGTGTCATCTACATGCCGCTCGAAGGGGTCATCAATATCGGCGAAGAAGTGAAGCGTCTCGGCAAACAGCGTGATGAGCTGTGCGGCGTGATCAGGGGGATCGCCGCCAAACTGAGCAACAAGAAATTCCTGACGCGGGCGCCACCGGATGTTGTCGAGAACGAGCGTACCCGGTGCCGGGAATTCGAGGAAAAGATGCAGGAAGTCGATGCCCTGTTGGCCGGGTTGCAGTGAGGAACGAAAGAGATCCCCCACAAATTCGAGCCAGCCTTGAATGGGAGACGACAAAGATTTTGTCAGCGGAAATCGAACAATCGTCTAGCCAGGATTATTCTTCCATAATCATATCGTTCAAATCTTCCGATTCCTGGCACTTCTTTGAATCGACTGACGCAGGTTGTAGAGTATCATGCATTTCCTGGTTACCATATATATAAAAAGATTTCGAGCGCTTCCAGCTGAAAACTGAAGCGTGAGAAAGATTTCTCAACGGAGGACAAACAATGGATCGAGCAGGCGCTGTTACGTTTAAGGGCGACCCGCTGACGTTGGTCGGCAACGAAGTTCATGTCGGTGACACGGCGCCGGACTTTACGGTGGTCGGCGAGGGATTGAGCGAGGTCAAGCTATCGGATTTCGCGGGGCAGGTTGTCGTCGTCAGTGCCGTGCCGTCGCTGGACACGCAGGTTTGTGAGGAGCAGACCAAGCGCTTCAATGAGGAGGCGGCAGGGCTGAATGCCAAGGTCCTGACAGTCAGTCTTGACCTGCCCTTTGCCCAGGGGCGCTTCTGCGGCGCCTTCAACATCGGCAACACACAGACGGTGTCGGACTATAAGGAACGCGAGTTCGGCCAGGCCTATGGCATCCTGATAAAAGAGTTGGCACTGCTTGCCCGCGCCGTGTTCGTCATTGATACGGACGGCAAGATCAGCTATCAGGAGATTGTCAACGAGGTGACGGATCACCCGAACTACGATGCTGCACTGGCCGCCGCACGCGAAGTGGGAGCGTGACCGTCGGCGAAAGATTTTTTTCCGGCGGAGAATTGAGCGAGAAATGAACGTTGGCAGTCATGCGGAAAATTCGCGTCGATCCTCATATCAATGATGACGGCCGTGATCATGGGGATTCCCGTGCTCGGCGATGAGGGTGGCCGTCGACCGGAGCCGTTTCACAGGTGGCGATGGCTACCACGACCGACGACCCGGGGCCGGCAAGAACGGGAACGCCGCCGTCGCTCCACGGATGCCGCGAAATCGGCGAGCGGTAATGCCGGCAAGGGCCAGGTTGACCCGGAGGTGGACAAGTATGCGCGGCTGCGGCGCATGGTCGAGACCCAGTTGCGGCGCCGTGACATAACGGACGAGCGGATCCTGAAGGCCATGGGCACGGTCCCTAACGCCAGCGCCTGATGCCGATGTTCATTGACCAGGCCTACGAGGACCATCCGGTCCCCATCGGCTACAGCCAAACGATCAGCCAACCCTATATCGTCGCGCTCATGACCCAGGAATTGAAGGTCAGCGTTACGGACAAGGTCCTCGAAATCGGGACGGGATCCGGATACCAGGCTGCGGTGCTCGCCGAGATCGTGGACATAGTCTACACCATTGAAATCATCAAGGAACTTGTCCGCGCGCGCGACGTCGAACCTCAAGACACTCGGCTGTGAGAACATTCACATCAAGCATGCGGACGGGTACTTCGGCTGGCCGCAGCATGCCCCCTTCGATGCCGTCATCATTACCGCCGCTGCCAATCACGTACCGCCGCCGCTCATCGAGCAGCTCAAGGACGGCGGCAAACTGATCATGCCGCTGGCCGCGCCCGGCGGCTTTCAGGCCCTCACCATCATCACCCGGACAGGCGATGACATCAAATCACGGGTCATTACCGGTGTCCGCTTCGTGCCGATGACCGGAAAGACGATGAGTCCGGCGCGGCGATAGGAGGCGCAATTAATTGTTCCGTCGTCCTCGTCCTCGACAGTCGATTCGAGGGCGAGGACAAGGACGATTGGCGCCTTCGGCGCGAGTTTGGGTCTCGCGTTTGTTTTTTGGGATCCCGTAGGATTCAGTGAGTCATGATCCATTAACCATGAACCATTCAAGGGAGGGTTTGTACCGTGAACCTGACCATTGCAGAATTCCTGAGCCTGCCGGAATCGGAGCAAGTTCAGTATATCAGTGACTGGGCCATCTTGTATGCCCAGCAGTTCAGCCGCGAGGATCTCGATAAATATTGCCGCCTGGCCGATGCCTGCCGAACGTTGTACAAATCCTCGATGGGTGCAGAAACTCTTGCGTCGCTGCTGCCGCACCGGATGGCATTGAACTTCTTCGTGCAGCCCAGTTCGCGAACCTTTCTGTCGTTCAATGCCGCCCAGTCGATTCTCGGCATGAAACGTATGTCAATGCGTGACATCAGCATTTCTTCCATGTCGAAAGGCGAAACATTGGTCGATACTATTCGCACGTTCTTATCATATGTAGATCTTGTTGTCATGCGGCACAGCGATGACAATGCCGGTGCCGTCGCTTTCTGGATTGCCGCAAAGGCGCATCGACGGATCACCATCAACGGTGAAGACAGGCCGGTACCGATCGTTTCGGGCGGTTCCGGTTCGCGGCAGCATCCGACACAAGCCCTGCTCGATATCTACACGCTCGAGAAAAGCTTTGAGGGCATCGGCGGAATCGATGGCAAAAAGATTATGCTGGTCGGGGACCTGAAGCGGGGGCGGACCGTTCGTTCACTGAGCTATCTGATGCAGAACTACCGAGATGTGACGCTCTACTTTGCCGCACCGGATCAGTATCAAATGCAGGACGACATTCTCCAGTATCTCGACAGTCACCGCATCCCGTATCACAAGATCACCTGCATTGATGACGCAATCGCGGACGTTGATGCAGTCTATATGACCCGCATCCAGGACGAATACGACAACCTGGCGCCGGGCACACACCAGGCGACCGGCGCCGAGTTCATCTTTCGAATGCATCACTTGCGAAAAATGAAGGCCGATGCTTACCTCCTGCATCCGCTGCCCAAGCGGGACGAAATCGAAGAAGCCGTTGACTACGCGGAAGATCCAAGGGTTGTCTATTGGCGGCAGGAACGGAACGGTATGTGGATGCGCGTGGCGATCATCGCGAAACTGTTCGGCGTCGACAACGCGATTCTGGCAAAGGTCTAATTGGCTTACCGATTTGGGACTTCGTACTCCAGCGGAGAATTCATATTCAATTCGGAATAGCCGTGTTGTATTAACAAACACCTCCGAAAATGAGTGAGGGAAATGGGACGGTCCATCAACAATCCGGGCGGCTCCGTAAGCCTCGGCGACTTCCCGCTGACGCCGGAACAGATCATCGAAGGCAGTCCGCAGAAGCGGATCTGGATCAATGCGCAGAGCGCCGATAAGACGGTTACCCAGGGCGTGTAGGACTGCACCGCC
>CAUZRT010000036.1:0-15666 GCA_963582235.1 Lentisphaeria bacterium | reverse complement strand
CGGAACTCTCTCAAAGGCGTAGCGGACACCAGTCGAGTTAAGGCCTGGGGATTTCGAAATCCAGAAAAGTGTACAGAATCTTGTTGAGTTTGTCAAGGGCAAGTGAATTTGGGGAACGCTGCTGGCCCAACGCCGAAGCCCAACGCGGACAGTCCTGACATAACTTTCTTTCTATTAATAAAATACATAACTCCCTCATTCATTCGAATCATAAGGAAGGTATCAGGGCGATTTCAAGAAAATTCGGACCATGCTTGGCGGAGCTTGCCGTGGCAGTCGTGTCATTGTAGCGGATCCGTTTATCGAGGTGTATCGTCGACACACATCGGCGTGTGCTTAAGCTCCTGAACATATCAGAGGATGATTTTTGGAACCTCAATTGAAGTCCGTCTGAAATCAGCGACAGGGGACCGTCCGGAATTGCGGAATGTAGGTTCTAACTAACGGTTTTCATCTCGCCGGTCGTCTCCCGTTGCAGACACTCGGAAACCGTTAGAACGGTTGACGCGCTTCCGTTCCCGCCTCGCCCCCCGCCATGAATCGCGGGACTAATAACATCCACGCCGTCGTTAAACAGATACTATTCGTCATTTCCTGTAATATTCCGGGGTAGAGCCAGCAACGTCATGCAGGAACGGGTTCGATTTTCTCGATGAATATGCGCTCCCAGATTTCCGTTGCGACCAGAGCCCATAGGGTCAGCGACTCCATATCCGTATAGGATTGTCGCGACAGGAGTCGGTCAACGGCGCAGTTGTTGACGATCTCCTTGCGCACGAGGAACGAATCTCGAAGAAGATCGGCAATCTCGCGGCGTAGGCTGCCAGCTGCCCAGTCCCTGAACGGTGTCGGAAAGCCCAGTTTATCGCGGCGCTCGACGACCGTGGCGGGGAGGAATTCCGCGACCGATTTCTTCATCAGACCTTTGAGCTGGAACCGATCGGTGCGTTGCTCCGGGGGCAATCCGACCATGAACTCGGCGATACGGAAATCGAGCAGGGGCAACCGGTTTTCCAGTCCCCAAGCCATACTCACCCGGTCTTCGACATGGAGCAAGCCCTGCAGAAAGGTGCCGAATTCATAGCGTTGCAGTGTTGCGAGATCGTCACCGTCCTGCGCCTGACGAATCTGCGAATGATACTCTTCAAACGGCGTATAGCCGTCCAGTGACCGAAGAAATTCATTGCTGAACAGACGGCGCCAATCGTCCTCCCCCTTCTGCACGGCCGCAAAATGGAGAAAGCGCTCAGGTAGCGTAAATCGTCGGTGGAGATCGCGACAGAAACGCAGTCGCGACCGCCAGGTCGTCAATCCCCACCATGGCCGCAGCGCCGACAATGCGTCGCGGTGATGGAACTGTTGCAGATGCTGTTCGAGGTAGCTCATCAGATAGCGGGGATAACCGACGAAAACTTCATCCCCGCCCTGGCCGCTAAGGCAAACCTTGACTTCACGGGCAGCCAGTTCCGAGACGCGAAATTTCGGGTATACCTGCGGTCCTTCGAACGGGTGATCCAAGTGCCAGATTACCTTGGGCAATCCCTGCCAGAAGCCGTTGACGTCCGGCATCAATTCGCGGCCGACGAGGCCCGACTGCCGGACGACATCGCGTGCGTACGGCATTTCGTCATAGGGTCCGCCCTCCGCGAATCCCGCTGAGAAAGCCTTCACCGGGGTTGTGGAATTGGCCGCCGCCATGGCCGCAACGGTACTCGAATCGAGGCCGCCGGAGAGATAGCATCCGATCGGAACATCGCTTTGCAGACGCACGGCAACGGCGTCCGACAGCAACGCCTGCAGGTGCTCCGCGGCTTCGGCGTCATCGACCGGCAGGTCGGCCGCGTTATTGCCGATACGCCAATAGCGGCGAATCGACAGTTTCCCCCGATCATCACAGGTAAGGCTGCAGCCGGGCTCCAGTTGCCGAATGTTGCGGAAGAACGTCTTGTCGCCGAACAGGTAGAGAAACGCAAAGTAATCGGCGATGGCGCGGGGATCCTCCTCGGCTTCGACGCCGGCGGCGAGGATTCCTTTGATCTCGGAGGCGAAAATGAACCGGCCACCGTCCATCCAGTAATAGAACGGCTTAATGCCGAAGCGATCGCGGCTGGCAAAGAGGCGCCTATCAATGCTATCCCAAATGGCAAACGCCCACATGCCATTGAAGTGATTTACGCAGTCATCCCCCCATTCTTCGTAAGCATGCACGATGACTTCGGAGTCGCACTGCGATTGAAAAACGTGACCTTTGGCCGTCAACTCCGGCACCAGCTCTTTATAATTGTAGATTTCTCCGTTGTGAATCAGCTGGTAGCGCCCGTCTTCGTTGTTGATGGGTTGGTGGCCGCCGGCGATGTCAATGATGCTGAGCCGCCGGTGGCCGAGCCATATGGGATCGTCCTCGTGGAAGCCTTCACCGTCGGGGCCGCGATGTCGCAGGGCAGCCGCCATATCGCGGATCGCCCGTGAGTAATCACGGTTCGGTTCGAAAGCCAGAATGCCGGCGATTCCACACATGTGAATGGGGAGCGATTTCGCTTTGAATTCCGGTCTATCCACGGCCGCAATAATATATACGTGCCGCACAATACGTCTGTTTCGCTGGAGAGCAGCCGTCCGGCGTGCTGCCGGTCAAGGCATAGGGAGACACGCTGTCTAGCGGATACGGTTTAATTTGGGAGGCCGCGCCACGTGTGTCACGTTCCACGTGCCAATCCGTCGGCTGACGGATCACGTGATCTCCGCGGGCGACTCTTCAAACACTAGCATCGTGTCGCCTGCGGGACGCGGCTTCCCATATTGCCGGCAATTTAAACCGCCCACTCTCCTGAAACAAATCGTAATCGTCTCGACTTCTTGAAGAGCCGGGATTCGTAATCGATGTTTGGCTGGCCTTCGATTACGAGTAAGATTTATGATTCGAGAAATCAGTAGCGCGGGTTCAGCCGCCCGAACTATTCGGCCATGCATTCAGCAAATACTTGCGACCAACCCAACAAAAACTCACGGCAGGGCATCAACCGATGATTTTCTTGTACAGCTCCACGATTCTACGCGCCGTATCGTCGCGTGTATACATGCGTCCGTGTTCGGCTATGCGTGTATGGTTCCACCATTTCCGAAGCGCCCGGATCAACTTATCCGCAATATCGGCGGGATTGTCGGGATCGCAGATTAGACCATACTCTTCCGAAATGATCTGCTCCGGAATGCCGCCGACGCGGGCGCCGACGACAGGCGTCCCGCAGGCCATGGCTTCCACGGTGACGTTTGGCCAGCCCTCGCTGACGCTCGGTAGACACAGAACTGTCGCCTTTTGCATCAATGGCGCCACATCGAAGTGCTGCAGCCGCCCATGAAAAATACAGCGATCCTGCAGACTGTGTACTTGAACCAGGCGTCTCATGCTTCTCTCAAGCGGCCCGGACCCGGCCAGCTCAAACGTGACGCCCCGGCATTCACTGGCGACGATCGCGAATGCCTCGATCATTCGCAACACGTTTTTCACCGGAAGAAAATCACCAACGAAAAGAATCGATGGCGCATCGTCTCCGGATGAAGCCGTTGACGCATCGTGCGATTCGGATCGTTCGACTGGTAACGTAAAAACGCTTTCGATGACGCCGTCCGAAATGTGGGCGCAACGACTAGGCTCCGCTCCGAACTCAACCGCCCGGTCGCACAAATGTCGCGATGACCCGATGAACGCATCGCATCCACTAATAACGGATGCGACTACCTTGCCCAGATAACGATTTATTTGGGGATATAAAAGAACATCGTCACCCCTTCCGGTGATAACATAAGGCAGCCGGGCCAGTTTACTGATGGCTTGTGCAGCCAGACCATCGGGATAGGCGAAGTGGGCATGGATCAGATCGAATTGCCTTTCCGAGATCAGTCGAGCGGCGGCAACTTTGGCACAACGGACGAACAGCGCCCCTTTGATGGATTCAATTTTTGGAAAAAACGGACAGCCCACGGAGGTGACGCATGCATGACGAAAGGGAGGGCATCTCACCTGGACAGCAATGACGTGGACGGCTGCATTACAGCCGATTCGGATGATCTGATCAAAAATCCGGGAATCCGGTTTCAGCGATCGTTCGATAAAGAGGATCCGCACGAATCTTGCCAAGCTAACGTTTATGAGATGTTCTGAATCAGTCCGATGTAGTATGGCGAAGCGAGAAATTGTGGATCGATCGATGTCGACAAGACATCGTTTGACAGAGCTCCTTCGCTATTGCAATGTAATCTCCGTCCGTCGATACATTACGCCAATGCGTTTCAACCGGCAATAAAGATCGGAAATTTTACGAAGCGTTTCAACCATTTGGTTGCAGACAGAACTTTCCGGGGCTTGCAACACACAGCCTCGGCATAGCGTGTCAACACGATCTGTTGGCGACCCCTTGAACGTGGCCAAAGTATACCCTCCATCTCCCAGCCACCGGCTGTGAATGGACGGTTCCGCATCACGATTATCCGAAACCGCATTGTGATCTTCGCGGACTCCGCGAACTGGAACATCAATGCCGACAGCCGAGCAACGTCCGCTCCCGACTGTTTTGTCCCTGCACCACTTGCCGGAAAGCTATTCAAAGGTTGAAGTTACAACTTCTTATAATTATTACTGTTACGTTCTTTCCGCGGCGTATATGCTTACCCTCAGACATGGCGCCCCAACGTGCCTTGGCCGTTGGAGGCAGTGTTCATTGGCTGATCGGCGGTCCTCTGGTCCCTGTTCCGTCCGAGTTGTAGCTGTTGAACTCGGCGTTCCAACGGCCAGGGCACGTTGAGGACGCTAAACATGTACCTGCGGCTACGGACACCGCCGACTCGACGACTATCCGACTCGCACCGTATGCAAAAATATCTCCGACTTCTCCGGCCGCACCACTACGCCAAGAATCTGGCGGTATTCATGCCGCTGTTCTTTGCCGTCCGGATCACCGAGCTCGATCTGGTGTTGAGAAATCTGGTCGCCTTTGTGTTGTTTTCGGTCCTGGCCAGCGCGGTCTATATATTTAATGATATACGCGATCTGGGTGAGGATCGCGAGCATCCTCTGAAACGGCATCGGCCGTTGGCAGCCGGGGAAATCGATCTCAAGTCGGCCGTGACCGTACATATCGTGCTCGTTGTTGTCAGCCTCCTGTGCGCATTCCTTTTTCAGCAGCATCTGTTTTTCATATTGCTGAGCTACTTCTTCCTCAATGTCGCCTACAGCCTGCTGCTCAAACACGTTCCGTTGATTGACATCTGTGTGATTTCGATCACGTTTGTCCTGCGTATCGGCGCCGGCGCCGTGGTCAGCGGGGTCGAACTGCGAATGTGGATGATACTGATCACCTTTCTGCTGGCTATGTTTCTGGGCATGGCCAAACGGCGTGAGGATGTTGTTCTTGCAGCCGGCGGCGGTACGGTCCGGAAAGCGGTCGACGGGTACAACGTCGAATTTGTCAACGCTGCCATGGTCCTGATGGCGTCGGTCATTATCGTGTCTTACATTTCGTATACGATCTCGCCGGAAGTCATGTCCCGCTTTAAAAGCGAACATCTCTACGTCAGCGTCGTCTTCGTTATCTTGGGCATCCTGCGCTTCCTGCAATTGACATTCGTCGGCAACGAACGCAGCGATCCGACGTACATTCTTCTGACCGACCGATTTCTGCAGCTTATCATTGCCGCTTGGCTGGCGACCTTCCTGGTGTTGATTTATTGATCGGCTGGGGGACCGGACAAAGTGGACTACAAGCAGATCAGCAAGGCGATCATCCCGAAATCGCTATACCGGTCCATAAGAGGCTTCAGACGGGTGGTCAATCGTCTGGCGTCCAGAGGCACGCGGAACTTCTTTCCGATTTGCAGCAGGTCATCTTCGGGCGTTCGTCTCGGCCACCGTCGCCACCGCGCCTACGGGTAATAAGACCACATGCGGAGTTACGGCCGCGACTACCAGAAAAGATTGGCTGCGCCGCAGTTTGAGGTCGAGGTGGAATATCTTTCCCGTACTCTGGGTTCCGAGGCGGCCGCGGTGAATGGTGTCAATCCGAATGAAGCCGTCTATTGCGGTCGAAAGATGATATAGAGAGGGACCATGATTTGCCTGGACAGTCAGGATTGAGGGCCGCATACGAATCGATCAGCATTCCATGAAAGTCAGCAACTGGGGCAATTATCCGGTCGTCGAGGCAAACGTCTCGAGCTTTGACGATCGGGAGAGACTGCGGGAGCTGGTGGTGTCCGCCCCTACAATAATTCCCCGCGGCATGGGCCGATGCTACGGTGATTCGGCACTGAACGAACGCATTGTCTCGACGTTGAACTTCAATCGCATCGTCGCCTTCGACGAGCAGACTGGCACCATCACCTGCGAGTCCGGTGTTACCATCGCCGAACTCCTCGAGGTCTTCGGGCCACGCGGTTGGTTTCCGCCGGTCGTACCGGGGACAAAATTCATCACCATCGGCGGCGCAGTGGCGTCGGACATTCACGGCAAGAACGATCATGTCGAGGGGACCTTTTGCGATCACGTCCTGGCCATGGAGTTAATGACCGCCAACGGCCGCGTGATCAATTGCTCGCGGGACCAGGAAACCGAGTTGTTTCGCCTGACGTGCGGCGGCATGGGGCTGGCCGGCATCATCCTTACCATTACCTTCCGGCTCAAACGAATCACAAGTGCCTTCATCCGTGAGGAGACGCTGGCCGCGGCTGATCTTGACAATCTCATGGCTCTCTTTGATGCCTCGGCTGAGTGGACGTACAGCGTTGCATGGCTGGACTGTCTGGCGGTGGGACGGCGCCAGGGACGGGGCGTTCTGCTGCGCGGGGAACATGTGGAAGCAGATGAGAGTGTTGGCGGACGAACCCGGGAAGCAGCCGGGCTCGAGGGGCTGCCCCCCCTTAGGGGGTTCCATATGAAACGAATGGTCCGCGTTCCACTATACATGCCGGGCATGCTTCTCAACGGCACGAGCGTCCGCCTTTTTAATTCGCTCTACTACTACTCGAGGCACGCACGCCGGAAAAAGCACAGGGTTATCGATTATGACACATTCTTCTTTCCCCTCGATTCAATCCGCGACTGGAACCGAATTTACGGTCGTCGCGGTTTCGTGCAGTATCAGTGCGTCCTGCCCTTGGCGGTGAGCCGGGAGGGATCGCGCCGGCTACTGAACGAGGTCGCGAAATCGGGATTCGGCGCCTGTCTGGCGGTCTTGAAGTTGCTGCGCGATAATGCGAACGGCATGATCTCGTTTCCTATGGCGGGTTATACTCTGGCGCTGGATTTTCCGATTCGTCGCGGGCTGTTTGAAATGCTGGATCGGATGGACCGGATCGTGATCGATGCCGGTGGGCGGTTGTGCTTGTGCAAAGACGCCCGCATGGGCGGCGATACGTTTCGCCGCAGTTACCCGAATGCCGAGGCGTTCGCACGGAACGTCAGGATGATGACCGCGAACAAGTTCCGGTCGCTGCAATCCGACAGGCTGGGAATTACAAAATGAGAAACGCATTGATTCTGGGCGCCAATTCGGATATCGGCAAAGCGCTGGCCCGCGTGCTTGCCGCCAATAACCATCACCTGGCCCTGGCGGCGCGTGACACCGCCCGCCTGGCATCGACTGCGTCAGATCTGACGATTCGCCATCGTGCCGACGCAGCCACCGTGGAATTCGATGCGCTGGACTGCGACAGCCATCCCGAGTTCTATGACGGTTTGGCTGAAAGGCCCGACATCGTTGTCTGCATTTTTGGATATCTGGGCCATCAGACGACGGCACAAAGTGAATTTCATGAGGCAAGAAAGATCATCGACACCAATTTTACCGGTGCCGTTTCGATCTTGAACATCGTCGCTGATGACTTCGAGAAAAGAGGATCGGGAACGATCGTGGGAATCAGTTCGGTAGCCGGCGATCGCGGCCGCGGCAGCAATTACATCTATGGCAGCGCCAAGGCCGGCTTCTCGGCGTACCTTTCCGGACTGCGCAACCGCCTGGCGCCCGCCGGTGCCCATGTGGTGACGGTGAAACCGGGATTCGTGCGGACGAAAATGACTGCGGGCATGGACCTCCCATTCCTGTTGACCGCCGATCCGGAACGGGTGGCCCGAGACATTTACCGGGCCTGTAGAAACGGCCGCAACGTTGTCTACACGAAATGGCTGTGGCGCTATATCATGATCGCCGTTCGCTGCATACCGGAATCAATCTTCAAACGCCTGCGGCTATGAGCCGCCGGTCGCCGGTGTCCGGCAGAATCGTCTGTAAAGGCACCTGGCCTCGGCGCCGCCAAGCCACAGTGCCCAGAGCCGGGCGAAGTTTGCCGGCGTGCCGATCGCGGCATCCAATGCGCGGCTCCGATTCCATGCCTTCATGGAGCCGACGCGATCCCGCGGACACAGGTTGGCAATCTGCCAATATAATGGCGCGAGATGTACCTTGAATTCCGGCTCCGACGCCACCTCGGGATAGCGGTCTACGAAAACCGATTTGATCTCCTCCAGGGCGCCGCTCAGTTCCGTGGCACGGGTGCCGGGTTCAGCCAGGTATATGTTCTGCGCCACGAGAAAGCGCCGCCACGACGCGGGAATTTCTTCCATGTTCAGAAAACGGCTGACGTTTGCAAGAATCGTCTGGTTTGTCTGGTCGTACATCTCTTGCAGATGCTTTCGCGATTTGGATGACTCCAGGTATCTCGAATCCGTCAGGACATCGGGCATGTTGGCAAGCCGGTGTTGCGCGGCAACGCGAGACCACAGGTCGAAATCCTCGGCGAATCGCACGCCATCGTCGTAGCCGCCGAATTCATTCCAAATCAGTGAGCGGCGGAACATGGTCGAACTGTGCGTCAGCACGCATTCAAACAGCATCGTCCATAAAATGACGGTTGGACTTCCGAAAAACGGCCGTTTACCGATCACGAGCCCCTTTTCATCGATCACCCGCGACGCTGTGCCTGCGATTGCAACATCGGGTTTGGCGGTGAGAAACGCATATTGCCGCTCGAGTCGCTCGGGATGGGCGCGGTCATCATGATCGAGACGGGCCACGAATTCGCCGCGGGCCAACTCGAGCCCTCTGTTGAGCGAACGCGTCTGACCGACATTTTGGTCGTTGGCGATCAAGTGAATTCGCCCATCACGATAGGATGCGATCAGTTCCCGCGACGCATCCGTGGACGCGTCATCGACAATCAGGAACTCGAAGCCCCGGAATGTCTGGGCGAGTATGGAATCGATGGCCTCCTCGAGATAGGGAAGACCATTGTATACCGTCATCAAAACGGTGATGGGCGGATCACCGGGCATCAGCTATTCACACTCAGGAGGTAACTATTAAACAATGAACCGGTCAAGATTCTCCGGCGTGACGGGGTGAAAATAATTCTCCACATATCGTCGTCCCAGCTGCCGCTCGTGCATCAATGTCCGGTGATCCATCCGGCCTATCTCAGTGACACGAGCGGCCAGCTCTTCGGCATCCGCAGCATGCCACTTCAAATGTCGATTGTTGAACATTCGATCACCGGTCAACCCCTGTCCCGTATCCAGAAAAATTACTGGAACGCCGATCATTACGGCCTCGAAACAGGCGCTCGAGTGCGAGTAGACCATAATGTCAATGCTGTTGAGAAAAGCTTCCATCTCCGGCTCGGGAAAGCTCTCGATGTTCGCCGGCCACGCCTGTTGCCCCATGGCTTCCTTGACTGTTTCCTCCGGCGTCAAGGGGTGAAATCTCAGCATTATCGGCACGCTGAGGCCACTGTTCTTGAGAACGATTTTCAGTAGGTCAACGGAAACATGGACATACATGGACAGGGGGATGCCGATCACGGGCCGCTGTCTGAGCGGAGCCGAACGGGGTTTCATGTTCCAGAGATGTTCGTACCGCAACGCGCAGCCCGGTTGAAATATCCCGGGCAGATAATGGCCGAACGCCTGCAAAATGTCGATCGGCTGGCGTCCAGTAGTTATGATTCTGTCCGGGTACGGTGCGCTTTCCAGATCACGTCTGCCTGGAAGGTGGTTCAAGTCAAACAAAGGTACCGTCGTGTGCTGATACCCGATCGTCATGGCAGTCGGGGAAAATTTCTCCTTTGCTTTGATGATCATCTTCTCCCAAGGATTGTTCTCCCACGGCCAATATATCCGACGAGGCTTCAGATGGCGGAGGACGCGGCAGACGGCGCGATAGGAACAGAGCGCCGAAAAGATCCTGCCGTTGCAGCGTTCGGCTCGCAGATGGGATTTGATGAACGGCAGTATGTCGGTGCCGTCAAAGCAGACGGAAGCGGCCAGATCGACGCGTCCAGTCAGCGACTGGGTCATTGCCCACAGCAGATCGAGCGGGTTAAGGAAGGCTTCAATGGGCAAGATCGAAACGTCCTTCGATGTTCTTTTCAAAAGCTTTTCGCGGACGAAGTATTCGTCGCTAGCGGTCAGTCCGACAATGATGTACTCGATGCCCTGACATTCCAGATGAGGCAGCAGGGCCTGCCAATAAACATCGCAGTATTCGCCGGATGCCCGCGGCCATGAACGCTTGTCGAAATGAGAGAAAATGAGGAGGGCGTCGCGGTGCCGTCGATGGCGTTGAAATAGGCGTCCGATGCGTAGCCGGACCGGTGCCATCAGATGAATGCGATAGAGCTGATAGACCAGGCGCACAAATAAAGTGAAAACAGAAACCGGCCGGCGGGGAAAACAGCCACCCTTGAAAAACTCGAGCAGATCGTTCCAGAATGCCGAGACTTCGTAATGCTTTGAGGAGACACTGGAAGCCCACCACACAAGGGAATCCCGGTTGGATCGTCCCAGTTCCGCCATAAGGTCGCAGAACTCGAGCTCGTGCCAGCGGAAAATGTCCGGGGTCTTCACGGATTCATCGATGCCGCTCGACATTTCCTTTTCCGTATGTGGGGGGGTAGCCATGGTCATCTGTGGGAAGCGCCGTTCCGGGAGACCGCCAGGCTGGACAACCCTAGCGATGGGCGTCTCCGGGGCTATGCCAAAAGATCGGCGGTGAACTCGTCGATGCCGGGTGTGTCATCAGGCCAAACATGCTGACAACGTTCCCGCGGATCAACCGGATCGACGCGCGTGAAAATCCAACACCGATGCAATCATCACGCTAAAATATCAGTAATGAATTCGTCGATCCCCGGCGTGTCTTTCGGCCATACATGAGGCCTTGTCAACTCGTCGTCATCTGTCCCCCGTCTCGAATGAACGTCAAGAATCGCCGTCATCATCACGCGCAAGTCTCGAAATGCGTCGACCGTATAGACGAGATTTCTGTTCCCGGGCGTCGGTGGAGTACGCTGACCGGGCAAATGCTTGTACTTATTGAATCCGCCCCATAAAAGGACGGGGGTGCCGGCATGCAATGTTTCCTCAATGGTAGTCGAAGAGAGGCTTACCAGCAGGTCGGCACTTTGCAGATCATCCAAAAAGGTTCCACCGGATTTAAATTGGTAATGATCGCCCTCCGGTAGCAGCGCCTGCAATGATGACAATTCACACTCCGGAAGCGTGCGAACTCGGATGATCAGCCGCGTTCGGGGAATGTCTCCAACAGCTCGAATAAGCGGTATCAAGCCTTCAACGAACTCATCTGACGTTTCAAACATCCAGCATTTCGTCGCCTGCCACGGTTTGTACGTCCCCGTATGCAGAATCGTGCGATGGCCATTTTGCCGTACTGCGATATCGGCGTTTCTGTACCCCCACATGATTGGCCGGAAGCACCGGGTCTTGTTTTGGATTGAGAACGACTCGGCCGCCTGCAATGCATGGGGTGATTGGGCCAACGTCTCATCGACCAGTGGACTCACAAACACACCTCTGGCCATCGCCTCATTCTGGTGGGCTGCAATGGCATGCGCCTGCGTCGTGTGCGTCCCATGGGAGATCAACGTGCGGGTAATCCCAGCTGTTCGGCCTGCCTCCGACAGAGCTGGGGCACCGCACCATTTGCACATATTGAGAATGATTCGGCGAGGGCTATAAAGATTGAGTAGCCGTTCGCATTCCAAAACCAGACCTTCTTCATACGCAGTAGTCTCGATGACCATGTCGTTAAAAATCCGAAGACCCTTTCGAATGACGGGATCTCGGACCCGGTCGATAAATTGAGTCACTCGCTCGATAGTGTCGCGCCGACGACATGACGCCACACACAGGGAAAACGTTCGTCGGCGCAGCCACACATTGGCCAGCGTCTTGAATGGTCTCAGGAAACTTCTCGGCGTCGCGTCGAAAACAGACATGCCCGCCACATAGGAGTTGCGCTCGACGTCGGCGATTTTATTGGCGAGATTGCCAGCGCCATAGCCAAATCCGTTAAAGAAAACGAGCACGCTATTCTCACCTCTGCGGGCAACGAAAACGCGGTGTGTGATTCGTAGCATCAGATGATTATACAGACGGAAGACGATAGCGAGAAAATTGTACATGAAGCCCCATCGCCGAATAGCGAATATGGGGGCATTCCCGCGTCTCAGGATCGGATTGCCGGCCGCCTCGATGTGCTGCAAAACAAGTGTGTGTGCCCGGTCAAGATCCGCGGTTTCCGTCCATTTGTTTCCATCCGGAACCAACCAGGGACCGACATCCTTTATTGTGTACCAAAGCCGGATAGAACACTCGGCCGCAATGTGAAAGCTGGCAAGCATAACTTCCTTCGCCGCATCACCGAGTTCTTGATCATTTTTGACCGCCGCCATCATAAATCTTGCTTCCTTGCGAACTCTGGCGACCGTACGCCGTTTTGCATATTCGCCATACTGACCCATTGAGCTGATTACCGGCAGCCTGGTCTTTCCCAGATTTGCACGCGCATCCGGGGTGAGTGGCAGTAACCGTGTTACACGCGGCAGGTGTTTGAAGGACAAGGCGTCTTTCCTGCCATAGATCACGGCGGTCAGGTCGTGCAACTCTGAGGACATGAGATCAATTTTCCGGTCGATTGATGATGCGCAGGCGGGACTGTGCGCGATAGTGTGATCAGAGGTAGTGCGGCAGCAGCGGATCATCCTTCATCGCCTCTTCCACACGGACCAGCGCTTCCGGAGTATCGACATTGCAGGTATACTCTTCACTCTCCCGTATCTTTACTTGAAAGCCGTGTTCCAACGCGCGAATGAGGTCGATTTCTTCCGCGATCTCGAGCGGCGTGCGCGGCGCCTTCGCAAACTCCAGAAGAAGATCCCGCTCGAACAGAATGATTGCCACATGCTTGAATTTCGGAATCATCTTGTCGTCAACGCCCTTGCGCAGCGACGGAATCGGCTCACGCGAGAAATAGAGGGCGTTGCCGCTGATGTCGGTAATGACCTTTATAATATTGGGATCATTAAATTCCACCACATCCGTGATAGGGCGCACGAGGGTCAGGATTTTGGCGTCCGTGGCGGCGTGCATGAAGCGTATGGACCGATCGATCAACTCCGGCGTGACCATGGGGTCGTCGCCCTGGATCAGCACCACGGTTTCAACCGCACGGCCAATGTCCGCCTCGATTTTCTGAACTGCCTCGACCGTCCGGTCCACGGCCGACGGCTGCGATGCGGCCGTCATAACGACCGCACCGTTGCGACCGGCTATGTAGGATCTGACGTCCTCGTCGCAGGTGGCGACGAAAACCTCGTCAAGCAATTCGCTCATCCTTGCCCGATGGTATGTGTGACCGACCATCGGCATTCCGAGTATTGGCGCCAGCGGTTTACCGGGGAAACGGCTGCTGGCCATGCGGGCCGGTATGACTCCAATAGTTTTCATGTCGTGATCACCAGGGGTTTGACATTTAGTGGCTGACCGAGTAACCCCTCGGCGGGGCCCGGGAATCGGGGGTTTTCTTTCAGGGACCATTTACACCGGTTCCTTGTCGAACAGTTGAAGCAACCCCTCGATGGCCGCCCAGCCCATGTTCTTTATGGCACGATTGCTGCTCCCCGCGATGTGGCAGGTCGTCAGCAGATTCGGGCAGTTGGGCAGCTCCCCGTTGATCTCCGGTTCATGTTCGTAGACATCGAGAGCGGCACCGCCAAGCTGTCCGCTGCGCAATCCGTTGACGAGCGCCCCTTCGTCCACAACCTCGCCGCGGGACGTGTTGATCAGATAGGAGGAGGGCTTCATGGCATTCAGGAAATCAGCGTCGACCATGTGATAGTTCTGCTTTCCCATCGACACATGCAGAGTCACGATGTCGCTCTCGCTCAGGAGCAACCGCAGGGGAACAAACTCGGCCGGCGGCTCGGCCGAGAAGTCGAGCAGGTCGTTGACCAGAAGGCGGCCGACCCCGAGCGCGGCCAATTTTCGCGTCACGACTTTGCCGACGTGTCCGTACCCAACCACACCCACCGTCAACTCGGCAAGCTCCCGGCCGGCCAGTTTCCGCCATTTGCCGTCGCGATAGGCACGCACCGATTCGTCGACATTACGAATGAGCATGAGAGCGAACGCCAGAGTCAATTCCGCAACACTGTCGGAATTGACTCCCTTCTGATAGGCAATCTGTACTTGATGACGCGCCGCCGCTTCGAAGTCAATGTTGTCCAGTCCGACGCCGCATTTCGAAATGAATCGCAGACACGGCAGTTGACCGATGACCTCGGCGTTCAGCGTTTCGGTCCCCAGAATAACGCCGTCGGCCGTCTTCAGGAACTCTACAAGGCCGGAACCATTGAGCTGCGTCTCACAATTGTTGACAATGACCTTTGGAAAGTACCGTGTGAGCTCGCCGACAAGGTAATCATCCTGGGAAAAGGTTTTTGATGTGACGCATATAGTCGGTTCACCGACGGCTGCGCCGATCCGCATTTTCGGCAGGGCGTTCAGCGAACTGTGCTCACCGCCGGCATCGAACAGGCGAATTCCGCGAGCCCACAGCATGGTCTTCGTTTTCACCAGCCACTCTTTGAGTTCCGGGAAAAGATACTTGTTGACACGGTCGATGTCCGTGTCGGTTCCCAGGGAGTCGTCAAAAAAGGCGTGCGCCGCATCCTGGAAATGCGCGTCAACGCCGAGGATGTATATCGGGTTGCACCCCATCCAGACCGCCAGCTGAATCGCCATGGCGATGATGTTGCCGGCATAGATGCAGTTCTCCAGATTAAACGAGAAGAACTCTGCATGTCCGGGCGTGGTAAAGCGGCTGTGGACATTGACGATCCGTTGTTCAAGCTCGGGGGCAGGTGCCCACGCGGTGTTGGCTTTAGCAATACCGTCCGTAAGTACGAACGTGGTGCCGGGCGTCTTCGCCAACTCTTCCCGGAAAACCGAAAACCGTTCGTTGCGTTGAAAACAGATATAATCAAAATTGTATTGCTCGACCTGCCGAATTAGTTGATTAATGGCGATCGTAACGTGGTCACGGAGCAACGTCAGATCGAGGTCATTCAGATGCGGGGCGGTCCCGAGACAAAACGCGGGACTCCCGGAATGTTTATTACGCAACTGTTCGATTTTCATTGCGACAATTCCTGACGTTGCGAATACCAGAATTCCGCCAGCTTGAATTCCTCCTCCGTGTCGATGTCGACCGCTTCGGTATCGTTAACGAAAAGCATGTACGGGTTGTACCCGATACGGCAGCGTCGTTCCAGGAGCACGTCGCGACGAATGGCGTAAAGACCGGTTGTCTCCTGGATCAC
>CAUZRT010000035.1:0-15986 GCA_963582235.1 Lentisphaeria bacterium | reverse complement strand
CCCAGGTCTCAAACTTTCCGCAACCGGCGGACGTGAGTCCCGTAAGGACGGGACAACGTCTCCCGCACGGGATCAGCCGACGGCTGACACGCCTCACGCCTTACGTTTCACTCCCTACGTATCATACGCCCGCGGACGATCCAGGATTTCACGCACGACAATAGCTTCCCGAATGGCCTTTCGCGAATGCAGATTGATGCGGAGCCGGCGCTTTCGTCGTATCACGGTGGTGGTTGCGGCCGGTCGTAAGGCAGCACCGCGGATGTGGTCCGAAAATGACGGCTGGTCCGGAGGTGAAACCACCAGAGTCTCGTGGGCGATTGTGGCGGCGGCATCCACAGGGCGCAAAGGCTGCGGCGCCTTTGGTGCGGGCGCGTCAACGGATTGCCGCTGTCGCACGATTGCCTCCTGAATCAGAACCCTTGCCGAATCAAATGGTTCGGGCGCAGCGAGCGGTTGTACCGGTGGCCGTACCGGTGGCCGTACCGGTGGCCGAGCCGGCGCTGGCACCGGCGGCGCGTGCCGTACCGGCGGTTGCGGAGCGGGAGCAAACGTCGTTGGCGTTTGCTCGACGGGAGCCGGCTGATCGGACTCGAAGCTGTCCGTTCCCATCTCCCATTGGTCGCCTGCGCCCCACTCGGCACGCTGCTCTTCGAGAGGCTTCTTCTTCTTTACGTAACTTATAAGAGCGACCGCGATCCAGATGACTCCAAGGATGACCATTTCCATGTTCATTGAATACAACCTACTCAGAAGTTTCCGCTCCATCGATGCCTGAAATAGAATCACGCATGGCCGTGTCGGACTTGATATTCTCGATGCGCATATAATCGAGAATGCCCAGGTTCCCTTCACGGAAGGCCGATGCCATTGCCAGCGGCACTTCGGCCTGGGCCTCGACGACTTTGGCCTGCATTTCCTGGACTTTGGCCTGCATTTCCTGTTCGCGGGCGACAGCCGCGGCCCGGCGTTCTTCCGCCTTGGCCTGCGCGACGCGCTTATCGGCCTCTGCCTGATCGGCCTGCAGGCGGGCGCCGATATTTTCGCCGACATCGATATCGGCGATGTCGATGGACAGAATTTCGTAGGCGGTGCCGCTGTCGAGCCCCTTCTCGAGAACGCGTTTGGAAATAAGATCGGGATTCTCGAGAACCGCCTTATGAGTATCGGCCGAACCGATCGTCGTCACGATGCCTTCGCCGACCCTGGCGATGATGGTCTCCTCGGTGGCGCCGCCGATCAGCCGATCGAGGTTAGCGCGGACGGTCACCCGCGCCTTGGCCCGCAACTGAATACCGTCCTTGGCGACAGCATCGACGGTTTCCCGCCCCTTGGCCGGATCGGGACAGTCGATGACTCTCGGATTAACGCTGGTGCGCACGGCGTCGAAGACATCACGCCCGGCAAGGTCGATGGCCGCCGCCCGTTGAAAGGTGAGGGCAATACCGGCCTTGTCGGCGGCAATGAGAGCATTGACAACGCCGAGGATGTCGCCGCCCGCGAGTAAGTGGGATTCGAGGCTGTCCGTATCGATGTAGTCGATCCCGGCCTTCTTGACCCGAATCAGAGCTTCAACGATAAGCGCCGGCGGTATTTTCCGGAGCTTCATGCCGATCAGATTGAGGATGGTCACCGGCGCTTTTGACGCCAGCGCACGTACCCACACGTTAATGAAGTAAAGGAACGTGAATCCGAAAATGAGGCCGATAAAGACGACGATAATGCCGAGAATAACTAGAACTCCGGGTGGCATAATGCTTTCCCTTATTATAGTGTCGTTACGCGGTCGTGGCTTCGTCCGCGGTTTCGTTGCGCGCAACGACGATTCGATTGCCTTCCACTTCAATGATCCGTATGGATGCGTCTTTTTCGATGATCTCCCCTTCAGTCACCACATCGACCCGTTCGTCCTCGACCATGGCCACACCGCACGGATGCAGTTGTGTTGCCGCCACCCCGGACTTACCCAGGAGGTTTGAACTCCGGGCTTCAAAGCCCTGCCATTCCTTCGCTGTCTGATCGAGGAACAGCTTCTTGCCAATGCGGGAATTGGGGACGAATTTCAGGCCGGCCCACAAGACGAGCATGCTGAACACGACACTGCCGATCATGAGCGAGAATCCCAGTTCAGGACTCCTTGTAAAGCCGATGATTATTCCCGCCACAAGAAACACAACGCCGAGGACACCACAAACACCGCCCGGGAGGAATATCTCGAGAACAACGAGGATGACACCAAATGCGATGAGTCCGATCAATACCGCATTCATTGGTTATTTTTGGCTTGCACGGTTGGATAATTCGGGCGGCTGTCAACCATCCTTTGGACCGTAAATTACGACTCGATACCCGAGATTTCAAGAAAACGCGAAAAATCGTTTGCCTATTCGTTTTTCATTCGTATAAGTAAGCATAGACGGAGCCAGCCGACAGTGGGCTGAGCCAACAAACGCCTTCTAACCCCTGTCAGCCGGAATCCTCGCAGCTTTTGCCCGGTGGTGTAATGGCAGCACAACTGGTTCTGGCCCAGTTAGTCTTGGTTCGAATCCAGGCCGGGCAGCAATCGTCGCTGCCGCGTCGTCTATCTGTTTATACGGCGGCGTTTACGCTCAGTGCATTAGCAATTCTGATGAGGTGAGTGTGCCTTTTTTGGTAGGTTTTCAATTCGACTCTTAAATTGTTAAACTACTTCGCGGTGGAAATCCCGCAGGCTCTGCTTAAATCAGCATTATTAAGTACATCGCGCGCGCGTGTTCCGTTCAACGCCAGGATCATACGTCGGCTCGCCATTTGGCCTTGGAGGCAATCGTCTGATGAATCTATCCACCAGAATCACATGCGTTGTTTTCGGAATCATAACGGCTTTCTTTGTTGCCGTGGGTGCATAGTTTTTGCTCAGCGCACTTATTGCGTGCACACCAATCTCGGATCTGAATGGTAGAGGCGCCCCCAAGCAACTGAGCTTCACGTCATGTCTGCCACATGCGGCAGGCGGCGAATAAACCAAGAAAACCAATAACGGCACTAAACCCCGCGGCCCCTGGCTGGAAAGACATGAAACCCGGCCGACGTTCGGGGGATTGCGCGGGTCCTGCGTTTTGGTAAGTTTAATAACAATCCGGGCAGCCATCGCGGATTGAATTTTTTGGGCATGACGATTGATGGATGTGTGTCGCGGCCAAGGGTCAGCTTCCGATTCCCAGCATTGCGCCTGTTGACTTTCTGACGGGTCTGGGACCAAACAACTCGCCAACCTCCCGGGGCCCCCACCGCTGTCCCTTCCCGGTGCCCGTACCAGCAGGTATGTGATCGGACCGGCCAGTCGCACCTCAGGCGCTCAGAAAGCCATATTGACAAGAAACAGTCGATGTAAGACATCTTGCCCTAAGCTCTTACCCGGCCACGGCAGCCTTCTGATGCTGACAGTTTATTAGCCATACCGGCAACAACTTTTGCCGCAACTCCATCTATTCACTACTGCTATGAAACTTGCAACCCTCTGTTATTTGAAACGAAACGGCAAAACGCTTATGATTCACCGTGTGAGGCGAGCCAATGATGTGCATGGGGGTAAGTGGAACGGCCTGGGCGGCAAGTTCGAGGCGGGCGAGACGCCGGAGGGATGTGCGATTCGTGAGGTTAAAGAAGAGTGTGGGCTAACGATTCGCAATCCCGAACTGAAAGGCTTTCTGACGTTCCCGAGATTCAAGGATAACGAAGACTGGTACGTTTTTGTCTTTGTGGTGACGGATTTCGACGGCGAGCTTATCAACTCCGCGGAGGGCAATCTCGAGTGGATTGAAGACGATCGTCTTCTCAGTCTGAATCTGTGGGCAGGCGACCACCTGTTCCTCGAGTGGATGGGACAGGGCCGTTTTTTCTCGGGAAAGTTCGAGTATCTCAACGGCTCGTTCCGGGGACACGATGTCGTGTTCCATTCGTTTGGCGTGTGACAGTGGCGTTCCCCCGATTCGCGGCCTCGTTACGAGATTGCATCCATGAACACAAACAGCATTCAATTCTCGTGGGATGAGCTGGCGGCATGCAGTGATGGCGAGTGGCTCGACACCGGACTGCAAACTATGCAGACGCCGGGCATCCGCGAAGTCATTACCGACAGCCGCTGCGTTTGCAGGGATGCTCTCTTTGTCGCTCTCGAAGGCGAGCGATTCGATGGGCATGACTTTGTCCTGTCGGCGGTCGACCACGGCGCTGCGGTCGTCTGTGTTGCGGACCGGCCGGCGGACGACGTGCTGGCAGCGTTACAATCACGGGCCGTGCCATGCCTGCAGGTCGACGATACGCTTCGCGCCTACCAGGCCCTCGGCCGCCATCACCGGATGCGCTTCAGCGAACTCACGGTCGTGGCCATAACGGGCAGCAGTGGAAAGACCAGTACGAAGGAAATAATCGGCAGCATTCTGGCAGCGCACTTCGACGGAGAAGTGCTTATCTCGGAGGGAAACACGAACAACCAGATCGGTGTCCCGCAGAATCTCTTGCGCCTTCACGAACGGCATCGCGCCGCGGTCCTGGAACTGGGGACCAATGCTCCCGGTGAAATCCAGACCCTGACCGAACTGGTCAATCCCGATTTAGCGGTCCTGACCAACATCGGACCCGTGCATCTCGCGGGACTCGGAAATATGGACGGCGTCGCACGCGAAAAAGCGGGGGTTTTCGCCGGGCTCCGCGATCGACCCGGTCATGCGGTGCTACCCCACGAGTTGTTGGCGAATCCCCGGATTGCCGCAGTGATACCGCACGAGCGAACCGTGACGTTCGGCACCGCCTCGAAAGCCGGCGTGACCGTAACCTATCTCGAGGGCGATTTCGAACGCTCACGGTTTCGTGTCGAGCGACATGACGAAACGCCGGCCATGGATATCGACTGGAACATCAGCGGTGCGCATCAGGCGATGAATGCCGGCGCCGGCTTCGCTGTGGCTAGCATTCTTGGGATCGCCGACGACACCGTCCGGCGCGCACTGGCGAGTTGCCGGCTACCGGGCATGCGGATGCGAACCGTCGAGCAGAATGGACTACAGTGGGTGAACGATGCTTACAACGCGAACCCGGATAGTATCAGGGCATTGATCGATTGGATGGCATCGGTCTTATCACCGTCCCGGCAGCAATCATCGTCCCTCGTCCTCGGCGACATGCTGGAGCTGGGTCCGGGCGGCGAGCAGCTGCACAAGCGGATTCTCGAATATGCGCGACAAAAGCTGCCGACTGCCCGCTGCATCGCATTCGGCCCGCACATGTGCCGAGCAGCCGCTGACCTGGACATTCCGGGGTTCGAATCGATCGACGAACTGCGTGCCTTCCTGGAACAGAATCTTGCAACGGGCGACACCGTGATCCTGAAGGGATCGCGGGGCATGGCGCTTGAGCGCCTGCTGCCGCCGGGCACTGAGGGGTGAGGCATGTTCATGAAACAAGAAATTTAGATTGTCCGTTCCGGCATCGGTTGCACGAATCAGTCAATTGCAGCACAGGCTTGCAGCCTGTGCTGCAATTGACTGTCATCCCCAGACTCCGATCAGGACCAGACCTGCGGAGATGAGAATCGTTCCGGTTAATCGCACGTTTCGCCCTTCTTCCTTGAAGATACACAAGGCCACAACAACGGCGAGGACAATACTGAGCTGCCGGAAGGCGACAACGTAGCCGGCCAGGAGAACCATCTGATAGGCCCACAGGATCAGCCAATAGGACGTGAAATTCAAAACCGCAGCCATCATTGGAAGGCCCCAATTGGTGGTCCGGAGCACCAGTGTGTCGTGGTTAGTAACGCGGAGCAGCAGCAAGTAAACGCCATAGGCAGTGATAAAGAAGAAACAGCAGTATCTCGCGGCGGTCATGGGGCCCGGCGTAACGCTCTCGAGACCAAACTTGTCGATCAGAGAGTACCCCACGGTGCCGGCTGCGGCCAGCAGCATCCACACGGTACTGCGGTTGGCATAGCGGCGCAGGCTAAAGTCGCCGAACGACCGTAACGGCGCCAGACAGCAGCCAACGACAATGAGCGCCAACCCAAGCCAGCCGACGGACGACACCGCGCGGCCGCTAAACACATCGCCGAGCGCCACAAACAGGACCGGAAGCGAGCGGACCACGGGATAAACAATCGTCAGATCCGTCATTCCATAGGCCCGGGCTAATCCGAAGTAGTAAACGCCGCTGCATGTGCCCGCCAACAGAACGCAAGCCCACGCCCTAACCCCGAGCCGTGCTGTGAAGATCTCCAACAGCACCGCCGGGACCAGGCACACCAGAAATGTGGCAAACAGCATCTGTCCGATAAACCTGGTTTCCGAGCGGTCGTACCGCGCGAGCAGGTTCCAGGCAGCATGCATGCAGCTGGAAACAAGAACCAGGGCGATGGCGAATGAGGTCATAGAGAAGGCGGGCTCAACCGGCTGGGGCCCCATAGGCGCTAACAAATCGACATCGACAATTCGTTGTCGATATGGGCGCCAATACATAGCTTATGCGATCTGGAAATCGGAATGGGATGCGGCTAAAACGGGATCGACCGAAGGGCGTCCAGGGAAAACAGCACCTCATCCATGGATTGCGGACGATCCGCGGGCTGCTTTGCGAGACAGCGATTGACGACAAACTCATCCCAGTCCGGCGGCACTTGCGGATGGATGGATGCCATGGGCAGCGTCGGCCCCGACAAGTGCTTTTGAATGAGGGCAATGGCGTTCGGCGCCCTGAACGGAGTCCGGCCGGTTATCAGGTGGTACAGCGTCGCGCCATAGGAATAAACATCCGCCAACAGTGTCACTTCGCCGCGCAAAGCTATCCCCGGTGCCATATAGAGCGGAGTTCCGACGCAGTAGCCCGCATCCGTCAATCGCGACTCTTCCGGCCGCACAGCAATGCCGAAATTGGCCAGTTGTGATCCGCCCATCTCGCTCTCTGAAGATGTTGTCGGGCTTGACATCCCGATGGATGATCCCGAGCTGATGAATCGATCGCAGCAACGTGGGCGAAACCTTTGGCGGTTTCGAACACCAGAGGGAAATCGGCCTGTCCGGCATCGGTCAGCGTTTGGCCGAGGTCATGGCCGTCGACGTATTCAATAATGCAGTAGTGGTAACCGCTGTAATAACCATGATTAATCATCAGAACGACGCCCGGATTACTGCCGATTGACTGCATGACTTCCTTCTCGCGCTCGAAGCGTCGCACGAGATTATCGTCCTGGGACGCTTCCTGGGACAACATTTCCATGACCCGGATCACGCACGTGTCGCGGTGTCGCACCTTGAAGATATAGGACACCGTACTCCAGCTGAGGACGTCGAGGATGGGATAGCCCGAGATATAGTCGCCAATCGCAGGCAGACGTTGCCGGCTGGCCACGGCCCGCAAATTGATCGTGCTGGTATCCGATTTGAGTACATCAATTTCCTACTTTCGGCGGAGAAGATTATTTGTCCACGCCAGAAGCTCGCGCCGATGGATGTGCTCGGTCATGAAATCGTCGGCGCCGGCGTCGATGCCGTTGAGTTGCTCGTCGAGCGCATCCGGTTGGGTAATCAGAATAATCGGCAATGTCGTCGAGATTTTCGCCTTGACCCGCCGGCACAGGTCGACACCGTTGAAATCCGGCAGTGTTGTCCGCAACAGGACAAGGTCGTAACCGTTGCCGTCAGAAGTCGCATGCGCGTGAATACCGCCCAGCACCGGAAAATTCAGTAATTGCAGAGCGTCCCGGGCGGTGGGCGCTTCGTCCACCCGCCAGAATCCGGCCTTCTGCAGAATCTCGCGGATGCGGCCACGGGTGGTGGCGTTGCCGTCGATGACAAGTATGCGATTGTTATTTTCAGCTATCATGATCCAAGCGTACCAGCTGACGAGACGCGTGATCTGGGTCTGCATATGATCGAGAGAATATATGTGAAACTGAAGGTGTGATCAAGCCTGGGACTGCCATTGCCATGGCGCCATCGCAGTTCCGGTCACTTGCCCATCTTGCCCCCAGCGCGAGTTGATATAGATTTAAGGCCGCCATGGATACGATACTCGATAGAATTGTTGCGGCGAAAACGGAAGAGCTCCGGGAAGCGAAAATACGATGCCCCCCCGGTTCCCTCGAGCGCGGCCTCGCCGCCGCGCCGCCGCTTCGGGATTTCACCGCCGCGCTGTCGTCTGCGGCCGCTTCGCATCCGGCCATCATCGCCGAAATCAAGCGCGGATCGCCGTCGCTGGGATGTATTCGTCCGGATCTGAACGCAGCACATCAGGCCGAGGCTTATGCAACGGGGGGCGCCGCCGCCTTGTCGGTTCTCACGGACCGCAAGTTCTTCTGGGGCAGCGATGACGATTTCACCGCGGCCAGAGACAGCGCGGATCTGCCAATGCTGCGCAAGGAGTTTATCATTGACGACTATCAGATCGCCGAAAGCCGGGTGATGGGGTGTGATTGCATTCTGCTAATCATGTCGATTCTCACGGACCGCCGGGCCGCCGCGCTTGCGGACTCCGCACACGCACTGGGCATGACCGTCCTTGCCGAGACCCATTCGCGGGAGGAAGTCCGGCGGACGCTCGACCATGTGGATTTCGATCTTATCGGCATCAACAATCGCAACTTGAAGACCTTCGATACGCGGGCAGAGACCACCGTCGACCTGGCTGCCGAGGTCCCCGACAGGTCGCAGCTCATCGCCGAGTCCGGACTGCACAGCCCGGAAGCTATTCGACGGCTGTGGGGCCTAGAAATTCGCAGATTTCTGATTGGGGAAGCACTGATCAAGAGCGCGACGCCCGCTGCCACGCTCGCGGCATTGATACGGATGTGAGCGCTTTTAAAACTTGGAATTCGGCGCCGTTGTTTGTATAACATTCTGGAAAGAGGCAGCAGATCATCTCTGTAATACAGTTCACCCATTAGCAATCATATATTCCGGGAGTCGGTGGGACATGGAGGAGGTTCAACGACTTTTTCTCATCGGTCCGCGGACCTGCGGGAAATCGACGGTCGCGAAAGCACTCGGGGAGACGCTTACGGGCTGGCAGATCCTGGACCTGGATTTCGAATTCAAAATTCGATGCACGGAGCCCGGACAGCCGCAGTATCAGGTCGACGGCCAGGAATACTATGAGGGAAGCCTGGCCTTATTGAAAGAATTCCTGAAGCGGGAGCGGTTCATCATGGCCGTAGGCGGCGGCACATTCACCAACTCTCGCTTTGCATCCGCCGGTTGCTTCAAGACCATACAGGAATGCAAAGAGAGCGGCAAGATTGTTTTGCTGTTGCCGCCGCGGTTCCACTTCAAGAACAGGTCGATTCTCTATGAAAGGGAGTCCAGCCGCATTCTGTCCGCGACGAAACAGGTGGTGAGTGACAATTACGACGCGCGCATCGACTTCTTCCGCAACCATGCGGACCGAATCCTCTACGGGACGAACGCAGCCGGCTGTGCCAGGAAAATCATCTCTGTATACGGTCTGGAACCGGAGTATGCTTGATGAAACTGGGCATAATTAGTGACATCCATGGAACCCTCGAAGCGCTGGAGCGGTCACTGGAAGTCCTGGACAGTGAAAGCTGTATGAAGGTTTAATCTGTCGGCGATGTTGTCGGCTACGGCCCACATCGGCAGGAGTACATTGAACTGGTTCGCTCCCGGCGCATCCCGAGTGTCATTGGCAATCACGACGAGTGGACGATCGTCGACCGTGTGCGATGGGAAGTATCGGAGGTGGTGCGGCAAGCAACGGCGTGGACGCGCTTCGGTTCCGTCGGACGACGCCACGGAATGGCTGCGCAATCTCCCGCGGGTTGTCTCGTACGGCAGCGTCAAAGTCGTGCACGCATCCAATACACCCGTCGGTAACCTGGCCATACATTCGGGGCCTGAAGACGCTGGCAATGAATTTTCAGTATCAGTGTGTTGCAGCATCTGTTTCAACGGCCATACGCATGTACCGATTATCGGCGTCCATCGACAGGGAGAAGCGCCCGAATCCCTCGAATTCAGCAGCACCGTGAGCATCCAGTCGGGTTGCAAGGTCCTGATCAATCCCGGGTCTGTCGGACAACCGCGCGACAACGACCCGCGATCGAACTGCGCAATCTTCGAAACGCGCGATCGCACACTCAGATATCTGCGCACCGAATACGACATCGCCAAAACGCAGCGTGCGATGGCCGCGGCGGGACTCCCGGAATCATTTATCGAGCGGTTGGCTCATGGACGTTGACGGCATGGGCTTGCGGGCAATTGATCCAGGCACTCGTCGCGGTCTTGTTCGAATTTCTTGCTTTCCGGGCCGATCGGGCGTAACTTTCCTGCAACGGCTGATCCGCTCTATTCCTGCCATTATCGATTAACTATTCTCGCCGCGACTGCCATGGTCGAGACGCTTCCAGTGAGATATTGGCGCGCCCTGAGCAACGGCCGCATTCAATGTGATCTTTGTCCGCGGCATTGCATGCTGACCGACGGGCAGCGCGGTATGTGCTTCGTCCGTAGGCGCGTCGGGGAAGAGATGGTTCTCACGACATACGGGCGTTCCAGCGGGTTCTGTGTCGATCCGATCGAAAAAAAGCCCCTCAATCACTTCCTGCCGGGGACGCCGATCCTGTCTTTCGGCACGGCCGGTTGCAACCTGGGTTGCCGATTCTGCCAGAACTGGGACATCAGCAAATCACGCGAAATCGACACGCTCGGTGACCAGGCATCCCCAGAGAAGATCGCCCGCACAGCGCAGCGGCTGGGTTGTTCGAGTGTCGCGTTTACGTACAACGATCCGGTAATTTTCCTCGAGTACGCCATTGATATTGCCCAGGCCTGCCATGAATTCGGGATCAAAACCGTGGCTGTCACCGCCGGGTACATTTGTCCGGAGCCGCGCCGCGACTTGTTTCGGCACATGGATGCGGCCAATGTCGATCTAAAGGGATTCACGGAAGACTTTTATCAAAAAATATGCGTATCCGATCTGGCGCCCGTTCTGGACACACTTGTTTACCTGAAACATGAAACCGATGTGTGGTTCGAACTGACCACGCTTCTGATACCGGGGGCCAACGACTCCGACGCGGAACTGAACGAAATGACCGAATGGGTCGTTGCGAATATTGGTCCGGACGTCCCCATGCATTTCACGGCGTTTCATCCAGATTTCAAGATGATGGACGTGCCGCCGACGCCCCCGGCGACCCTGACACGTGCGCGCGACATTGCCATCGGCAACGGCGTCCGCCATGCGTATACGGGAAACGTCCATGACAAAACGGGCGGCAGCACATATTGCCATGGCTGCGGCACGCGCCTGGTAGGCAGAGACTGGTACGTGCTGAGTGACTGGAAAATCACGGCGGACGGGCATTGCACGGTGTGCGGGACGCGATGCGCAGGCGTCTTCGACGGGCCGCCGGGAAAATGGGGGGCGAAACGTATGCCGGTGCGCCTGGGAGCGCTTTAGCCTCAATACTGTTTACCAAAGGCTGATTCTGCTGTACAAGCCCAGCCAATCGTCCTCGTGGATGAAGCAAGGGGTGCTGAGTTTCGAGGACGAGGAAAACGATTCGGGCGACCTAAGCCCGGTACGGGGCTTGCAAAGGAATCCTTAAGTGAACAGTGTTGGCTTTATCCTGGGTTATTCAACTACCCGGATCTTTCGGCTTGTCCGCTTCCGGTTCACCGTCTGTTGGCTCGGCATCGCCATCGGCGGCTTTCGGTTCGGCGGGCTGGTCGGCGGCCTCGGCCGGAGCTTCAGTTGGCGGCGACGACACCGGCGACTCGTCGTTGGCAACCGTCTGTTCCGTCGTCTCCGAAGCTTGTGGCGGCGCCGGTTCGGCCGGCGCGTCCGTGTCGTCTGCGGTGTGCTGAGGCGCCCCGGCGTCCGCCTCGGCCACCGATTCCGGCTGACCAGCAGCCGGTACGTCATGCTCAGCCGCATCGCCGCCGGCCTCGGTGCCGACCTCCGTCATGCCCGCTTCGTCTGCCGCCGCCCCTGCAGTTGCCCCGTCGTCATCTTCGGCGACGGGCTGGACGTCGAGATCGGCGTCCGTCGCAACTGCTGAGGGGGTGCCGACGGCTTCCACGAATTCGAGAAAGCAGGTCGGCGCGCCATCCCCGTTCCGAAATCCGATCCGGATGATGCGCGTGTAACCGCCGCTCCGATCGCGGTACTGGGGCGCAATCTCATTAAAGAGCCGTCGTACAGCGTCGATATTTCGCAGCTTGGCGATTGCACGTCGCCGGTGATGCAGCGTACCGCGCTTGCCGAGGGTAATCATTTTTTCAGCGAGGCGCCGTGTTTCCTTTGCCTTGGCGACAGTAGTCTGGATGCGTCCTTCCATTATCAGGCTGCAGACCTGGTTGGCCAGCAGCGCCTTGACGTGGGCCGGCTTACGTCCGACTCTGAATATGTGTTTGCGATGACGCATGATAGTCTACAGGCTCACGGATGAGAGACACTCTAGGCATCCTGAGTGACAGCCGCTGCCCTTGCCTTGTCGAGTTCCTTCTTGAACGCGAGGATTACGTCTTCCTTGATATCCATGCCGAGATGCAACTCGATCTCGCCGATCTTTTCCTTGATTTCGTTGAGCGATTTCTGGCCGAAATTACGAAATTTAAGCATCTCCGCCTCACTGTACTGAATCAGTTCGCCGAGGGTCGCGATGTTGGCGTTGTTGAGGCAGTTATGGGCGCGAACCGAAAGCTCCATTTCGCCGATATTCCGCAGCAGCTTGTGCAACAGTTCCTCATCTTCTTTCGATTGAATGAGCGATGCGGTCGAATCTTCTTCTTCCTCTTCCACGCCGCCGAAGACGGCCAGATGATCGGCCAGAATCCGGGAGGCTTGTTCGACCGCGTCCTGCGGCGGGATGCGTCCGTCCGTCCACACTTCCAGTTCAAGTTTGTCGTAGTCCGTATGTTGGCCGATGCGACAGTCGTGAACGCTGTACGCGACCTGGCGGATTGGTGAGTAGAGCGAATCAATGGGAATGACGCCGATCGGCTGATCGTCCCGCTTGTTTTCCTCCGCCGCGTGATAGCCACGCCCGTGATTGAGCTCAATCTCGATCCGCAGCTCCCGACTCTTGTCGAGCGTGCAAATCAGCTGCTCGGGATTGATAATCGAGGTCACGCTGTCAATGGCGATGTCGGCGGCGGTGACCAGCCCGCTCTTCTTGACTTTCAGTTCGAGACGCCGCGGCAGATCGCCGGAGCAGAGAAACAGGATCTTCTTGAAATTGAGAACGATTTCGGTCACGTCCTCGATCACATTGGGTATGGTGCTGAACTCGTGGGCGACGCCATCGATGGAAATGGATGTGATGGCAATGCCGTCCAGCGAGGAAAGCAGAACGCGTCGCAACGCGTTTCCCAAGGTGTGGCCGAAGCCTTTCTCAAACGGCTCGGCGATGAATTTTCCGTAGGTGTCGTTGGCCGAATCATCCTCGAGGACAAGACGCTCTGGGATTGCAAAATCTGCCAATCCAGGCATGATAACCTCCATGTTAAACGATGCAATCAGAATTCACAGGGACCGGGTGAGATGCCGCGCGATCCGAACCCGTTGCCGGAATCAGAAACCTTGAATCTTCGGATCGAGACGTTGTGGCTACTTGGAGAAAAGCTCGACAACAAGCTGCTCGTTCGCCACCGATTCGAGTTCTTCGCGAATCGGTGTTCGTTCCAGTTTACATTTCAAATTGTCCCGGTCGACGGAAAGCCAGTCGGGAACGTCGCGGCTGGCATTCTCTTCCAGGTATCGGCGCACCAACGCCTGCGAACGGACTGAGTCTTTGACCGAGATTTCATCACCGCCGCTGATATGAAAAGACGGAATATTGACCCGTCGGCCGTTGACTTTGACGTGGCCGTGCAGCACCAGCTGACGGGCGGCGTCACGGGAGGGGGCCATGGTCAATCTGTACAGGACGCTGTCCAGACGGGTCTCGAGCAGGATCATCAGGTTGTCACCGGTAATGCCATTGGCCTTCAAAGCGCGATTAAAAAGAACACGGAACTCACGTTCACGGAGACCGTACGTGTACTTGATCTTCTGCTTCTCAATCAGCTGTTTACCGTATTCGGAGATCTTCCTACGACCTTTGAAATTGCCATGAACGCCCGGCTTATTCGGGCGCCGGCTCAGCAACCGATCGAATTTCGGATTACCGTAAATGTTAACTCCGAATCGTCGGACGATTTTGCCTTTCGGCCCTCTGAATCGTGACATACTTAATACTCCCCGGACAACTTAACCACGTGTGCACTGACATATTCGGCGTTGCCGACGGCTCTCTGCTTTAACGGTCCCGGCGAACGGCCGTCGTTCGCCCCCGGATACGCAAGCCGGGCGCTTGCGGCCCTTACACGCGCCGGCGTTTGGGCGGTCGGCAACCATTATGCGGCACCGGCGTGACATCGCGCAGTGCCGTGATCTCGAGGCCGGACGCATTGATCCCGCGAACCGCTGAATCCCGCCCCGCACCGGGACCCTTAATCCGGACTTCCACTTCGCGTAGACCGTAGGTCATCGCCCGCTTCGAAGCTTCGACGGCGACAACCTGTGCGGCGTACGCGGTACTTTTTTTCGAGCCCCGGATCCCGACCTTTCCCGCGGTCGCCCAGGAAATGACATTGCCGTTCATGTCGGTGATCGAAACTTTCGTATTGTTAAAGGTCGCGTGAACGTGGACAATCCCTCGGGATACGTTGATCTGCTTCGTCTTGGCGCCCTTCTTCCGTTTGATGGGTGCCAGCGCGACCTTTGTCGGGTCATCGGAGAGAATTTCGTCTGCCATGGTGGATGTACCTGAACTGTTTTTTTTTCGTCGACGCGTGACCGCGTGAGATGGTATCCATCAGCGGATGTTCAGCCGTCACGGGAAATTTTCCGTGCCGCCTTATCACGAATCGCACCGACCGTACGTTTGGCGCCTTTGCGCGTCCGGGCGTTGGTCTTGGTTCTCTGACCGCGAACCGGTAGCCCGCGGCGATGACGGAGACCGCGATAGCAGCCGATCGACATCAGTCGGCGAATATTCTGCGATACCTGCCGGCGAAGGTCCCCCTCGACAATGAAGTCACTCTGCAGAATCGAATTGAGGGCGCCGATATCGGTCGCGGTCAACTTGTTCACCCGGATCTCCGGATCGATGTTGCAACGCTTGCATGCACGAAGAGCCACCGTCGGTCCGACACCATAGATGTACGTCAATGCTATTTTGAGCTTCCTGTCGTCCGGAATGTCAACCCCGATAATTCTTGGCATAGTTCTGGGAGATGGTTAAAAAAATGGTTATTTATTAGAGGAAATCGTTGATGGAGTTTCGGCCTTGCGATCATCAGCAATCCACCATCACCCATTCCTGAATCAGCCCTGGCGCTGCTTGTGCTTCGGGTCCTTGCAGACGACGCGCACGACACCATGCCGCTTGACCACGCGGCAATTGACACAGCGGCGTTTTACGGATGTACGTACTTTCATTGGTGGTACCTGTCGGGACTGCTTGAGTCGCGTCGGCGATTAGCGGCTGACACCAGTCGACGGGCTTATCAAAATCGGTGTTTTAGCGAAAAAGGAGATAAGGTTAGGTCGCGCATCTTAAAATGCAAGCACTGAACAAAAAAATCTTGTAACCGTTGAATATTATGTGTGCTGATCACGCCCAGGTTCATTTCTTCCGGTACGTAATGCGGCCCTTTGAAAGATCGTATGGGGACATCTCCAAAGTCACCATGTCGCCCGGGAGGATGCGAATAAAATGCAGCCGCATCTTCCCGCTGATATGCGCGAGCACCTCATGCCCGTTGGGTAATTCAACCCGGAACATGGTGTTAGGCAACAGTTCTTTGACCACGCCTTCAAGCTTTATTGGTTCCTCGGCCACGTCAGAATCTCCGGTTTTCCGTTCGTAATAAGAATCATGTGTTCGAAATGTGCCGACCAGCCGCCGTCCAGCGTCCGCACGGTCCAGCCATCGTCATCGATCT
>CAUZRT010000034.1:0-16034 GCA_963582235.1 Lentisphaeria bacterium | reverse complement strand
GGTCGTCAGCAGCGGCTTGTTGACAATCGCTGCCATCGCCGTCACTATATGCGGATGGCCATGGCCAGCGTTGGTAATCAAGACACCGCAGGACCAGTCCAGCCATTTATTTCCATAGGCATCATAGACCTGCCAACCCTCGGCACGATCCCAGATGATCGGCGGCTGGCCTTGCATGGATATGGGTTCGTGTTTCGACAGATTATCCAACAGCTCGATCGATTCGGGCACGGGCAACGATGTCTTGATTTCGCGATAGGGGGTCGATACTTTCTCCACGGCCACCGGTTCCAGGGAATACTTACCACCTGCCATATTTTACTCTCCGATCCATCAATTCAGGATTTTGGGTTGCGTGTTGGAGTTGAAAACTCCTGTGAGCGGCCGGGAATGTGCGGGCCGGCAACGGGTACTATACCAGACAAAGCAAAACTCGGCAGCGCGCCATTACCGAATCCGCGCGCCGACAACCCGCAGAGATTACCTGTCTGCCGGGTGACGGAAACGGAACGGCGCGGTATGCCCTATTGCGCCGCCCGCAAAACACGTGGTTTTATGTCAGCGTCCTTTCGCCGATTCTCATCGTTGCTAAACGTAAGACGGTTCACTCGAATCGCCTTACGTTTGGCGCCTTGATAAGCGACGAAATAAGCGCATTATAAAACCACCAATTTCACGGACGATACCCTAGCCCGCGATCGTCGGGCGCGGCTCCGGCTCTTCAGGTCGACGGCTTTTCACGGACCGCGGGCGACGCATGCTGTGGCACGGTGTGGCGCAGGATCCAGACGATAAGCACTGTCAGGGGGCCAGAGAGCACATAGATATTGATGGCCAGCGCCGCGACCAACCGGGACTTCCAGGAGAAGGCGAGGAAGAAGATGATCAGCAACAGGATCTTCAGTTTGTTCTTCCGTTTGCTGCCCAGCCAATGACCGATGTGCATGTACGGAATCGAGCTTACCATGAGAACACCGAGTATACCCGCGTAGTAGGGCAGCAGTTCGGTGATTATGAGAAAGTATTCCTGATACAGCGGGTCGCTGTAAAGTATCACCAGGCTCGAGACGGCGGCCGCACCGCCCGGCGACGGCAGCCCACGAAATCCTTCCGCCTCTGTGGCCGCGGTCGCGGTCACATTATACAATGCCAGGCGCAAGGCGACGCATCCGAGATAGAGCGCGCACATCAACCACACCCAGCGTGTCGGCAGCCATGTCAACTGATTCGTGTGCGCCATGACCGCGACCATGACGGCCGGGGCGACGCCGAAGGTAACCATATCGGCCAACGAATCCATCTGAATGCCGTGGTCCGAGAACACCTTAAGCATGCGCGCCGTCCAGCCGTCCAGCATATCAAATATCATGGCGCCGACAATAAGCCAGGCGCTCACGGCGAGCAGTTGCGGCACTTCTTTGCCGGGTTCGGGCACGTGCGCCTCGAGGGTGCAGAGTATCGCTGTGAATCCGCAAAGGGAATTGCCAAGCGTCAGGCTGGTCGGAATGTAGCGGTACCAGGACTTAATTCTGAGTAGACCCGTGCGCATATCGAATCAAATATTTAACCTTTTCATTCTTCCATTGCTCCGTCATTCCATCTTGACACTTTCGCTCATGTCGGACGCGACGATCATTGTGGGCGATATGTACAACGCCAGAAGCGCCCGGATTTGACCCCGGTTTACGGTTATGTCGAGCGCAAATACATCACCGGGAAGCACCGAAAATGGACAGGCTCTTCCCTCGAACAAAAGATTCCCGAGGATGTAGCCGACATCGGGTTCATGCATCACCGCCAGCATCCAGCGGCTGTCCGTCTCGCCGTAGTTAATGGCGGCCCGCAGAAGCTCATCCGTTCCACTGCCCGGCGCCAGAATAGTCAACGGCAGCGGTCGCGTAACCTCAGGAAACTGCTCGCAGACCAAGGTGGCGGTTTCCTGGGCCCTGAGAAACGGGCTCGAGACGACCGGGTCCGGTACCAAATCCACGCGCCTGAGAATATCTCCGACGTAACGCGCCTGCTCCCGGCCCGCGTCCGAAAGCGCTCGCTCCGCGTCGTAGGGAACAGCACAACTCTCGCGCGATATGGCGTGCGTGTGCCGCATAACGATTATTTGCAAGTATCACCCCCCGACCTGCATTCGACGCGCGGCGCAGCGGACGTCGCCAACATCTGGTGGCGACTAATCTCGACAGTATCGGTATTTTCCGCCAAAGGCGGTCCAGCCCCGCCACCGCGGGGGTAGCAATCAGCAAATTACCCCTCTACATCCGTCCGCCCTGCCTGTGCGCCGCGGGCGGGAAGTGCTGCATCCGTTCAGGCTACCGAGTGCCTGGACGACAACCCCTTGGCGGAGACCCGGCGATCACGGCGCAAACTCAATCCGGATGCTATCGCCCACCTGAGCACCCAGTTGTTCGGCCGCATCCCCTTGATTGACCGCGATTTCCATCAGATCGAAACTGTTAAAGACAGCCAGAGGTTCCCCCACTCGTACATCCGAGTATGCGGTCTGCAGCCGGTCAATTACATAATTTTTAATATAAACCCGGAATGCACGGTCGTCCTGCGATTGATGGAAAAGCGATTCTGAAACGTTCGTCATGACGTTGCCGAAGCCGTCCACGTAGCGCACGCACCCGCGAATGGTGTGCCCCGTCGCCTCCGGGGCGGTGATGGGCAGCACCACGAGGTCGAATGCGGGCGGGCCCAGTTCACTCAAGCTGACGCCCCGCGACAGATAAGCTGCGGCGGGCGCAAAAATGTCGCGGCCATGGAACGTGTTGCTGGGTGAGTCGCTGAAGTACCCGGGATCGGACAAGGCAACAGCCGCGCAATCACTCTCGGCCAGGAGAACGTCACTGAGGACACCATTATCGGGAGCCACGAATGTGTGCGCTTCCACCGACACGGCCAACGGCCGGCGTTCACCGCCGACACCCGGATCGACGACAATTAAATGCACGGTGCCGGGCGGAAACGAGCCGTACGTGACCCCGGTCAGAAATGATGCCGAAGCGATGTCATGGGGAGGAATCGTCTGCGTGATCTCGATGGGCGTGGCAGTCTGATTGAGGCGCAGTAGGACACCCTTCATTATGCCGACGAAGCTGTCCTGAAAGCCAAAGTCGGTGGTGATCGTTATGATACCGTTTGCCGCAGGGATCATTGGTTGTACAAGGCCGAGAAACTTTTCTCGGTACTTGTTTAGCTTAGAACGGAATATCATTAGCCCCGCGATTCATCGCGAGGGTGGCGCGTGAACGGAAGCGTCCCAACCGTTTCAACGGTTTCCCAGCGTCTTTAACCGGAGACGACCAGTGAATGATGAAAACCGTTGAACACGATTCTTGGATTGTGCCCATATCACACACCCCGCGATGAATCGCGGGGCTAAAGTAATCCAATTCGACGCAAATCAAGTACCTTTCCCCGAAAGGCGGATCGGCCTTTGGCGGACACCTCGCAAACTCCGATTTCGACGCCGGGATGGTGGGGATCGTGAGGATGGGAAGACTGGCTACGCGCCGCGATCAACCGGGACACTTGGTAGGATGGCCGGGGCTCGAACCCGGGACCCCCTGCTTAAAAGGCAGATGCTCTAACCGACTGAGCTACCATCCCATCTTTCGTAAACAACAATCGAAATGCAAACGGCTAGTATACACCGTTCCGAAACCATACGCAAACGATGGCCGGTCGCTGCGTGCACGACATAAAGGGGCCAAGTACGAATAGCTTGGCTTTCCGCGCGGTTTTGGGTAGCATCCTCAACCTGGTGCCCCGACGATCCCGCATGCGGGATCGTCGGGGTCAGCAACCCTTGTTGTTAGGTTTTTCGGATCGCGTAAGTCAGACGGGGAAAAGTAGCACAGACATTTGATTCTTCGGAGATAAATTCCATCAGTATTTTTCACCTTACATGCCCAAAAATCAGCAGATTTTTAAAAACGCAAAATACCTCTCCCGGTCAGTTTTTCCAAAATGGAGCTAAATGCCAGCCATTTTTTTGTTCACCCGATATTTTTTTTTGAGATGGTTTGGCGACTCTGGGGGACAAGGCCCGTCTGAGTTTTCTAAATCCGCTGAAAGTATAGTTGCCATCCTCATTCTTCTGTATAGCAAAAACGACTTTGGAGTTCACTTCATTTAAGCTGAAAAAGAGATTTGAAACGCTCTTGAGCTCTGCCACACAATTACTCTTTTTGAGAATATCAACCTCTTCTTTTCTAAGATTTGTATGCTTGTCAAGCAGCCACCATGGATCATAATGCCACAGGCTCTTCTTTTCAATTTTTGATATTTCTTCCGAAATTGAACGGAGCTCGTGCAAATGAAGGTTTATCCTGGTATTGGACAACGGTGTCTTTTTGATATCTTCAGCGGGCAAGTAAAACACCTCCCGTTCTTTTTTCTTCAGGAGCAGCATACAGCCGTCAATAACCCCGTTTTGTTTAAAGAAGGGAAATAATGCAGCTTTCTTTAAAACAGCGCTTTTAAACTCAAACGTGCATTCTTTCAGCTTCCTTTGTCCAATCATCCACATGATGCCCTACTTTGCTTTTTGCTCTTTGTCGCTGTGGTGCCGGAACGCACTGCTTGCCATGCCGGTTATACCGGAAAGAGAATCATTCATGCTGGAGGGGATAACCATTAGCGCCCCGCCCTCTTTAATCGATTCATAAGTCATGTTCATCGCTCTTAATTGCAGGGCGTGGGGTGACAATTTGTACACATCAGCGGCTGCATTCATACTGCGGGCCACGTCCAGCTCTGATTCTGCTAGAATAATCCGCGCTTCTCTTTCCCGGTCTGCCTGAGCTTTTCGGCTCATGGAATCCTCTAACTGCTGGGGGATTTTTACATCCTTGATCTCGACGGACTGAACGGTGATGCCCCAATCACTGGTTTTTACATCGATTGATTTCTGCAGTTGCTCGTCCAGTTTTTTACGCTCTGATATCATTGTGACAAAAGATGAGGTTCCGATAACTTCCCTCAGTGTTGTCTGAGCAACCCACAAGACTGATGAGCTGTAATCTTCGATTTCAAGCACGGCTTTGTTGGCATCGGTTACGACCCAGAATAAAACTGCATCTACATCCACTGGAACGGTATCCCGCGTCAAAGTTTTTTCGGCGGTAAAAGGAGTCGAGCGTATTCTCATGTCTATTTTGCCGGCCACTGTCTCAAAGCCGGGTATAATGAAAGCTACTCCCGGTTTAAGAATTCCCTGGAAACGGCCGAGCCTCAGTTTGACAATTCTTTCCCATTCATTGATAATGTAAATTGACTGGGCCAAGATCAAACCTGCCACTGCAAGAGGAATGCCCCATATCAGTCCGCTTTCTTTCTGCAAAGCAAATGAACTCATACCTATGATAATAGAGACTACAGTGATGATTAAAGAGATCACGTTATTCATTTTAATTTATCCTTTTGTTCATTCCATTCTTTTTCCAGAAGCTAGCATATTTCATGATAGCTAACTCCGTCTTTAATTGCCTGATGAGAGAGAATTTCAGCCGCCTCATCCAGTTCTTCCGATACCTGACCGCCAATTTCATTAGCGGAAACTTTTACAAAAGTCCCTCTACCCCTTTCTATGATCAGCAATCCCTCTGCCTGTAAATCACGATAGACCCTGACGATTGTATTCATGTTCACCCCAAGTTCGACGGCAACTTCTCTCGTCGTAGGCAAAGGATCTCCCTTCTTTAAGTCGCCATTGCGAATATAAAGGCGAATCTGCTCTTCCAACTGCAAATATAAAGGGAAACCACTTGCGTTGTTTATATGAAATTTAATGCTCATAATCAAATGTCTGTGCTACTTTGCCCCGTCCGCCAACTAAGTTTTCAACCTCGACTGAGCCGCCATGACGGACAGTTCGTGATAATCAACGTGCTGTTAGAAGACGGCGGGTGCTCATAGGAGACTTAATAGAATTGGGTTAGCAACCGCCCTTTCATGTCTTGCACTCCCGGCCGTGTCCGTCACACGACCCGGTTCGGCTGCCGATGACAGCCGGCCACTTTCACCTTGTTCAGAAAGTAATGGTGAATGCGCGTCCCTTCCACCAACTCGGGATGAAACGTGGTTGCCAGATGCCGGCCGTTCTCAACCATCACGGGAATGCCTTGATAACAGGCCAGCAGGCGCACATCTTCGCCCGTTGCCACGATCTTTGGCGCCCGAATGAAAACCGCTGTCCACGTGAAACCATCGTCGATATCGATTGACACGGTATCGATTAAACTGTCGTTCTGGGAGCCATAAGCGTTTCGACGAACGACAATGCCAATCAGTTCCAGGCAATCCTGATCAGGGTTTTCAACGCGGTCGGCGATCATTATACACCCGGCACAGACACCCCAGACCGGATGTTCCATGGCGAAACGACGGAGCTTCTGCCACAGTTCCGGACCGGTCATTTTCAGCATGGTCGTGCTTTCCCCGCCCGGGATCACAAGCCCGTCAATCCCGTCCAGGTCATCGGGGTCAACGACACGTCGGGTCTCGACGCCGAGTGCGGCGAATTTCTGCCGATGCGGAACGCAACAGCCCTGGAGTGATAGAATCCCGATCAACATTGGGGGAATGGAGGATTATTAATGGAAAATGGGAAAGGGGAGAGGGAGTTTCGACCGTCGAGTTCCGCCCAGGTCCCGAATGGTCGGGGTACACAAGGTCAAAAACGAGACACGACATCAAACATCAACCATTTCCTTAAACTTGCAGCCGCGAGCCCGTTCACCAACCGCGGTGCTGCAGTTTCTCCGCCTCGGCAAGACTGTCCATGGAAATGCTGGGCATGGCGCTGCCGAGGTTTCGCGAAACTTCCAGAACTTTGGCCGGATCGTTGAAGTGTGTCGTTGCCTGCACGACCGCCGCGGCAAAATTCTCCGGGCTCGACGACCGAAAGATGCCCGATCCGACAAAGACGGCTTCGGCCCCCAATTGCATTAGCATGGCGGCATCGGCCGGGGTGGCGACGCCGCCCGCGGAAAAGTTTGGCACCGGCAGTTTGCCGGTTGCCGCAACCTGCTGTACGATCTCGACGGGTGACTGCAGCCGCTTGGCTTCTGCGAACAGATCCGAAGGATCAAGTTGGGTCAGCAACTTGATCTCGCGAATAATTGTCCGAATGTGCCGAACGCCTTCGATAATGTTGCCGGTGCCGGCCTCGCCCTTGGTGCGGATCATGGACGCGCCTTCGCCAATTCGTCGCAGTGCCTCGCCGAGGTTTGTCGCGCCGCACACGAACGGCGATTTGAATTTCCATTTGTCAATGTGGTGGGCTTCGTCGGCCGGTGTCAGCACTTCGCTTTCGTCGATGAAATCGATGCCGAGCTCCTGCAGGATCTGGGCTTCGACGAAATGCCCGATCCGCACTTTCGCCATTACCGGGATGGAAACCGTCTCCTTGATGGCAAGGATCATCTCCGGGTCGCTCATGCGGGCAACCCCGCCGTCTTTTCTGATGTCGGCCGGGATTTTCTCCAAGGCCATCACGGCACAGGCCCCTGCATCTTCGGCAAGGCGTGCTTCGTCCACCTTTGTCACATCCATGATCACGCCGCCGCATAGCATCTGCGCAAAACCGACATTCAATGATTGCTGTGTATCAGTCATTTTGAAACCCTCCCACGGAACTTGGTTTTGGGTGATAGCTGTACTAATCATTAATTTGGCATCGATCGCCCACAAAAACGAAGACTAATCATTATAGACCGCGGTATCGATTCTTCAATTTCCGGTTTGGGAGAAAAATCGGTCACCGCCGGTCGGTGCCGGCTATTTCCCCATCGAACTGCAGCCAGGCAACTGGCGCGGCGCGCCAGTCATCCGAGGTTAGTCATGGAGTCACGCACAATGTCGCGTGTTTGCAATTCTGTGTCTCTGAGCCGGGTCGCGGATCGCCGCAGGATTCTGCGAAGAATTGGAAAACGGCCGCCGCCGCCGGCGATGACCCAGCTGTTGAAGGCGACCGACACGCGCCCGTCAGCGGCGTCAGGAGAATCGCCAAGCAGGACTGACACGGTCCGCTGCTGTGCCGGATCGATGACGACGTTGATTCCCCAGATTCCATTGAAGACATAACTTTTCCTGTGCTTCAGTTGTTCATCAATGATCGCACGAATTTCATCCGCGGTCAGTTCGGCAACGCCGATCGAATTCTCATATGGAATCGTCTCGAACAGGATTGCCTCTGTCAATGGCGCATCGCTCAACCAGGATATCTGGGACAAGGTGCCGTGAACAACCGCGCTGACCTGCGTTTTCGCGGCGATCGCCCGCGAGATGACGGCACTCATATGGCAGTCGTATCCGGGCATGCCGCGCGCGGAGACGGCGCGATCAAGATGGCGTATGGTCCGGCTCCCGAGGGCTCCCGATCGCGCCAGCCATTCACGCACGCTCGCGAAGCATTCCGGGTCCGGTTTATAAGCGGCCGCAGGTAGAAGCTCCGACTCGATGGCTTCGGCTCGGTGTGCGGAACGATCGATCGTTACCGAGATGCGTGCGAGTTTCTCGCCATGTGCAACCCGCCTGGCCATACCAGGCGCGCCCGACTTTCATGTCCGCTATTGCGCGATGTGTGTGGCCGCCCAGAATCAGGTCGATTTGTGGAAATAGAGCGGCAATGGTTCGAATCTCATTGACATTGCGTTCGTCCCGATCCCGCCAGCCGTGATATAGCGCGAGGATGATCATATCCGGCTGCAAGCGTATCAGCTCCGGTAGAATCCGCTCGACCACGGCGCTTCCTTTTTCAACTTTGAACCGCTGCATCCGCCGTCCCCAGAAACAGTTCGGGAGATAAGAGGCGTTCAATCCGATGACCGCGATTTTCACACCGGACTTCTCATAGATCCTGTAGGCCGAAAACGGTGGTGTGTCCGCGATGCGAAAGTTCCCGTTGATGATCGGCACGCGGGCCATTGAAACAAGCTGGCGCAATCGCGGTAGACCGAAATCCAATTCATGATTCCCCAGCACCTAGGCGTCGTATTGCAAGGCGTTCAACATGGCAATGCTCACTTCGCCGAGGCTGACGGCGCCGGCCAGTGTCCCCTGCACGGTATCCCCGCAGTCAATCAGCAGGCAGTTGCCCTTGCCGCCCACCGCGGCGCGCTCTTTACCAATGGCGGTGGCCAGGCGCAGCCAGCCGGCGTTGCCGTCCGGATCATGAATATGGGCATGGATGTCTGTGGTCTGCAGGATGGTCAACTCGACAACCGCAGATGGCGCCGCCATTAGCGGCGGTGCCGTATGCAACGAGAAGAATCGCCAGAAATTCTCCGGCAATGGGCTGTCGCGCCCGCGGGGTCGGCGCCGAATGAACTGCGTGGGATTTCTGGCGTTGCATTTGCACCGGCTCCGATAAATGTCTATTTTAGTCTGATTACGCTGCGAAATTCAGATCCACGACTTGTCATTTGCGTTCGGGTTCGATTCGTCAGCGATAAACGATTCGGGACCGATTCCTGCGCCGGGTGTTGTCAACCACCGGCCCGTTCTGACACTCCAAAGATAGCATTAGAAACTGAATTCCCCACGAAAGATCCCGATTCACTCGAGGACCAGAAAATGATCATTGTTCTCAAACCGGAAAGCGCCGAATCCGACATCAAAATGATCGAACAGAAGGTTATTGATTTCGGCTATGAGCCACGCATTCTGTGTGGGGAAAAACGAACGGTAATCGCGGCGATCGGCGATGAGACCCGGAACAAGTCCCTCGAGACCCTCGAGGCTCTCCCCGTTGTCGAGCAGGTGCTGCCGATTCAGAAGCGGTACAAGCTCGTCAGTCGCGAGTTTCACCGGGCCAATTCCGTAGTGAGGGTCGGCAGCGCCGACGTGGGTGCTGGCAATTTCATGACCATTGCCGGACCGTGTTCGGTTGAAAGCCGCGAACAGTTGCGCAAAGCGACCGAGGACGTCGTTGCCGCTGGCGTCAGTGTCATTCGCGGCGGCGCCTACAAACCGCGCACGTCACCGTATGATTTTCAGGGACTTGGCGAGGAAGGGCTGCAGTTGCTGCAGGAGATGAAGGAGGAATTCGGCGTCGCCGTGGTGACCGAGGTTGTCGGCGTACCGCACGTGGAAACGGTAGCGGCGGTGGCGGACGTCCTGCAGATTGGCGCCCGTAACTGTCAAAATTACCACCTGCTGGAAAATGTCGCCGGAGCCGGTCGCCCGGTGCTGTTGAAGCGCGGCATGTCCGTACGGGTATCCGAATGGCTGTCCGCCGCTGAGTATCTGGTCATCAATGGCTGTGAAAATGTGATCCTTTGCGAGCGCGGCATTCGGACATTTGAGGACTCAACACGCAACACGCTCGACGTCAGTGCCGTGGTCGTGGCGAAACGCGAAACGCATCTTCCCGTCATTATCGATCCGAGCCATGCCGCCGGCTATGTGGATCTTGTTGTGCCGCTGGCCAAGGCGGGAATCGCCGCCGGTGCCGATGGCATGATCATCGAGACGCATCCCAATCCGCCGGAGGCGCTGAGTGATTCGACACAGCAGATTCCATCCCGTGAGTTCAAGGACGTCATGGATCAATTGCGGCCGTTGATCGATTTTTGTGCCGCCGGCAACACGAATGGGTGAAGTGGTCGTTGCGCGATGTCGGCCGCAACGTCCACGTATGGAAAACAGACAGTCGCGCCGACTGCCTGCGACCGCGAAACACCATTCCTAAGTGTCCGTCGTCTGACGGATCGAGAACCACTTTGGTGACGCCCTTTCCGAATCGATCACGATCCCTCAACCAAGGGATTCACGAATTAATTAGCAAGTATACTTGCTAATTAATCTAATCTTTTTCGGCGATGTCGACACAGTTGAAAATCAGTTGTTTCGGCTGCGGGCAAAAGCTCGATGTCAGTGAGCTCGAACCGTTCGTGAAAGTTCCGTGCCCGTCGTGCGACACCGAATTGATCATCCCGCGACCGTTCGATAGTTACCTGCTCGAGGAGCGACTGGATCGCACGCGCATGACGACGGTGTATCGCGCCATGGATCTGGCGCTGGATCGTGAGATCTGCGTCAAAGTGCTGAATCCGGAGTTCGCCCGGACTGCAGAGACCGCGAGTCTCTTCATCAACGAGGCCTCGATGGCGTCGGCGATAAACCATCCGAACGTCGTCCCAATTTACACATGCGGTGAGACCGAGGGCCAGCCTTACATTGTCATGCAGTTTATGCCGCGGGGCGGACTTGACAAATACTATCTCTTCAATGGCCCGGGACTTCCGGAGCAGGACGTATGCCACTGGCATCTGGAGGCGGCCAAGGGCCTCGAGTCTGCCTATAACCATGGCATTTTGCACCACGACCTGCGGCCCTCCAACATCCTCCTGGATTTCGACAACAACGTCAAAGTCGCCGATTTCGGGCTGGCGCGGGTGATTTGCGGGAATCAGCCGCTCGTCGACCGTGAGAACGGCGACGAGTGCCCGGTCACCGCGGAGGAGGCTGCCTTCATCAGCCCGGAGCGCATCTCAACGGGACGCGAAGACGTCCGCGGGGATATTTACAGTTTCGGTGCCTCGATCTATTTTCTCTTGACCGGACGGCCGCCGTTCGCGGGCGAGAGCGCGCACGAAGTGATTAACGCACGGTTCGGCGGTGATCCGCCGCCGCCGCGCGAATATCGAAAGGACATCAGCCCCAAACTGGACGAGCTGGTCAGCTGCATGCTGGCGGTGTATCCGCGGGAGCGGCCGCGATCTTACCGTGAGGTGGTTGCCGAACTCACCAGTATCGTTGGCGATGCCCCGGTGCCGACCGTTGTCATCGGCGACGATGCCGCCGGCTTGCCGATTGCGCAGCCCGTCGGTCCGCCGCCGGCAGCACGGGCAAAGGTCCCGCCGAAGAGCGGCCGGCAGAAGAAGGTCATTACCTTGACGCAAACGAAGGTGCAACGGTTGATACAGGAGCCGCAGGCTCAGACGCCGGCGGGGTCGGATCGGGATTTGACCTATTGGCTGTGGCGGCTCATACCGTTGCTGTTGATTTTATCGATCCTTTTGTTCGTAATTCTAGTTGCTGCCGATCCATCCTGGTCATGGTACCAGAACCTTCTGCGGCCGAGTCTGTGAAGATGAAAGTCATTCTGGCCATTGATTCGGGAACTACGGGAAACCGTGTCCTTGCCTTTTCCCATGATCTGGACATCGTTGCCGAGTCCTATTACGAGTTTCCAAAGACGCATCCAAAACCGGGTTGGGTCGAGCAGGATGCCGAGCAAATATGGCAAACATTGCGGCAGGCGCTTTTGGATGTCAGCGCGAAGGTCGGGGTTGAAAACATCGTCGCCATTGGCATCACCAATCAGCGCGAAACAACAATCGTCTGGGATCGCGAGTCAGGTAAGCCTGCGGCCAATGCCATTGTCTGGCAGGACCGGCGCACAGCGGACATGTGTGCGCAGCTGGCGGACGCAACTGCCGCCGTGAAGACGAAGACCGGGCTCTTCATTGACCCGTACTTCTCCGCTACCAAGATCAAGTGGATGCTCGACCATGTGGACGGTCTGAGGGCGCGTGCCGAGGCCGGTTCGCTCGCCTTTGGAACTGTCGACAGTTGGCTGATCTGGAAGCTCACCGGCGGCCGCCTGCATGCCACGGATCCGAGCAATGCCTCGCGCACGCTCTGTTTCAACATCCGGACAATGGAGTATGACGACGAGCTGTTGGCCCTCTTTGGGGTGCCGCGGGCGCTCGTTCCCGAGGTCCGTCCCAGCAACGGCTCCTTCGGCGTCACCGAGGCGAATCTTCTGGGGCGTGAAACGCCCATTGCCGGCGTCCTCGGAGATCAACAATCGGCGCTCTTCGGTCAGGGCGGATGGGAACACGGTATTGTCAAGAACACGTACGGCACCGGACTGTTTCTGATGGCATCAACGGGTGAAGCCATACCCGATTCCGGAAATCTGATCAACACGATCGGATGGCAGCTCGATGATGAGGTAACGTACGCAATCGAAGGCAGTGTTTTTGTCGGCGGCGCCTGCCTGCAGTGGCTTCGCGATCAACTTGGGCTGCTGGCGTCGGCCGCCGATTCACAGCCGATGGCCGAATCCCTCGACTCCAATGATGGCGTGTATTTCGTCCCCGCCCTCGCCGGGTTGGGGGCCCCGTATTGGGATCCGGATGCCCGCGGCATGATCATTGGTCTGACACAGGGGACAACGCCGAGTCACATAGCTCGCGCGGCTTTGGAGGGAATTGCGTACCAGAGCCGCGATATGATCGAGGAGATGCAGCAGGTTGCGGGCAGCCTCGAGTTCACCCGCATGCGGGTCGATGGCGGTGTCGCGAAGAATGATTTTCTGATGCAGTTTCAGGCCGATATCAGTGGTCTGGAAATCGAACGTCCGGTAATCATCGAATCGACGGCGGTCGGTGCGGCGGCCATTGCGGGAATGGCGACCGGCTTCTGGACACGGGACGAACTGCAGCAGTTGCGAAAGACGGATCGCATCTTCACGCCCGCCATGGCGCCGGCGCAGCGCGATGCCCATTGCCGCCGCTGGCAGGACGCCGTCAAGCGCGCGCTGAAGTGGGAGAAATAGGGGATTGGAAACTGGGGATTGGGGACTGGCGTTTTGGGGTTTTGATCACGTATCCGACCGAGCCAGGGTGTTTACTCTGGGCTATTTTGTGCAATCCCGGTGGGGTTGAATCGGATGGTTGTATCGCAATAGTTATTGCGGCGTCGCCCCCTAATCCCCAATACCTAGCGCCTCTTCCTCGTCCGTGGGTCGGCCTCGGCATCCGCCTTCGTTCCGCATGCGGGACGAAGGCGGAAATCCCCAGTCCCGATCAGCCTTCCAACGGTAGCGCGACGGGCCGTCCTTCCTCCGCCGACCGGTAAATCGCCAGAATGACTTCCACGGCACGTCGCGCCTCGGGCCCGTCGATAGGCGGTGGCGCGCCCGTTTCGATCGCCGCGAGGCACTCGGCAAAATTACGGCGATGCCCCTCGTGGCTGATCGCCGCGGGATCGGAGGCGCCCCCGCCGGTCTCTGTCATCGACGCATACTTTTCCCGAATGGTGGCATCCTCGTCCGTTTCGTCGGCGAAACGCCAGGTGACCAGATCTTCCTCGACGCAGACGGCGGTGCCGCGATTGCCGCAGATCTCCAGGCGCCGGAATTCCCCCGGGTAAATGCTTGTTGTGCCCAGGATCAGCCCGAGCGCCCCGTTCTTGAAGCGCAGAGCCGCCACGGCCGTGTCCTCCACCTCGATGTTCGTATGGGCCAACGTCTCCGTGTAGGCACACACCGACGCGACATCGCCCATCAACCAGATCAGCGAATCGATTCCGTGGATCGATTGATTCATCAATGCGCCGCCGCCGTCGTAGCGAATGGTCCCTTTCCATCCGCCTTCATCGTAATAGCTCTGGTCGCGCCACCACGGCACGTAGGCGCCGCCGAAGGTCAACCGGCCAAAGCGATGCCGATCCATCGCCTGCTTTATTACCTGCGTCACGTCATTGAAGCGGAACGGGAATATGCCGCACAGCGTCGTGCCCGCTTTTTCGTGTGCGGTGACCATCGCATCGATTCGACGGAGATCGATGTCGATGGGTTTTTCACAAATGACGTGTTTACCGGCCTCGGCAGCGGCGATGGCGGTATCGGCATGAACGCTGCTGGGCGTACAGATGGTGAGCACATCCACATCGGCATCCCCGAGCAGTGCGGTCAGCGAGTTATACCCCGTACAGTTATGCTTCTCGCCAAACTCCCGGGCTTTCTCACCCGAGCGTGAGAAACAGGCGGCAACGCGCCCATTGTCGAGTTCCCCAATTGCCTTGGCGTGGAACTCCGAGATCATGCCAAGCCCGACAATACCGAATCCGTATGTCTTCAATTTATTCCTCCGATTATAACCCCATGCCCACGGATTTTCGCCTTCGTGCGAAAGTGCGAATCCATGGGGTCAATCACATTCTCGAGCAAACATTTCTGAGGCACATGGAATTTTGTTCTTTCGCGCCATGTCAAATTGTTGTCGCATCGCGTACGGATCATGCCAGCCGTTTTTCTGCCGACAACGGCTCACTCGACGCCGGCCTGCGGCCGGCCGAGGGGGCGGCGCTGGTCGATGGCAGCTGCCATCGTCGCGGCGTCCGCAAATGTCAGATCGGAACCGACAGGGACGCCCAAGGCAATTCGTGTCACCGTCAGATCGAAGGCCTGTCCGAGCTCCTCGGCGAGGTAGTTGGCCGTTGCTTCGCCTTCAACATCCGGACTCGTGGAAACAATGACTTCGGTCACGCCCTGCTCCCGAACTCGATTCATGAGCGAGGCGACGTTGAGATCCTCGAAGTCAACGCCGTCGAGGGGCGACACGCGTCCGCCGAGCACGTGGTAGACGCCGTGGAATCGCCCGGACTTTTCGATCACGGGAATCTGGCGCGAGCTTTCGACAATGCAGATGCAGGTCCGGTCACGATTCGCGTTGAGACAGATGCGGCACTGGTGGCCTTCGGCCAGGTTGCCGCATACGGTGCAGGATTTGATTCGCTCTTTCAGCCGGCTGATGCGGTCGCCGAAGTCCTTCAACTGCTGCTCATTCCAGTCCAGCAGTGCAACCGCCAGCCGCTCCGCCGTCCGCCTACCGATGCCGGGCAGTGCCTGCAGATCGGCCACCAGTTCCAGCAATGCTTTGGGGTATTCATCTGCCATCGTTTTTCAGTGATTCTGACGGACTTATTTTGGATATTCGGTTGTCGCCGCTCGGGAAGTGATCGATCGTCCTCCAGGACCCGTCGGGCAAGTCCGAATCAATACTTCCATTTCATGCGACTGTATGTAAAGTTGCTGCAGTTATTCATGACGATGCGGCCGCCTTCGTAGGTGCAGACGCCGGTCGCTCGACAGTTGATATAATATTCCCCCCTGTGCCAGCGATAGTAACCATCGTTAAGGATTGTGTCGTCTGTAATCACGCCAGTCTTTCCGATTCTGCCAATTCAGCGTACGGACCTCGTCCGACTCTTCCTTA
>CAUZRT010000033.1:0-16127 GCA_963582235.1 Lentisphaeria bacterium | reverse complement strand
ACGGTAGAACCTATGAGGGTCACACGGCCAGAGGCCGTGGATTTAATAACGATTAAGGTGAAACCTCCCATCAGCCCACTCGCGATGAGGCGCTTCAGCTTCTCGAGCAGTATAACAGCAACGAGTCGTTGATTAATCACGCCCTCGCTGTCGAGGCTGCCATGCGATTTATGGCCCACCGGCAAGGGGAGGACGAAGTGGTCTGGGGCGTCATCGGCCTGATCCATGATCTGGATTACGAGCAGTTTCCCGAGCAGCATTGCCATAAAACTCAGGAGATTCTCGAACACAACGGCTGGCCGCCCGACTATACCCGCGCGGTCGTCTCACATGGCTGGGAGATTTGCACCGATGTCGAGCCGCAGTCGGTCCTTGAAAAAACGCTCTACGCCATCGATGAACTAACCGGGCTGATTACTGCCTGTGCCTTGGTGCGCCCATCACGAAGCGTCATGGATCTGAGGGTCAAGTCGGCGAAGAAGAAGTGGAAGCAGAAGGGCTTGTGCCGCCGGTGCCAGTCGTGAGGTCATTCAGAAGGGCGCCGACATGCTCGGCGTCGAGCTGGATCAACTCATTGACGACGTCATCATGGGCATGCGCGACGTCGCCGGTGAGATCGGGCAGTAAACCTGGCGCATGAAACCATGCGCCATTTTTATCTTTAGGCAATAAACCCGGGAGCAGTCTCCCGGGTTTATTGCTGGCGGATGACCTTATCGGCGATGCAGGTGGCGCACCAGGCATCGGGTTTGATCCGGCAGGCGAAGCCTTGGCCGGTGACCAGACCAATCACCAATTGGGCGTATTGCGCCGACTTGTGCTTGCGATTGCTGTTGACGTCCAGATGGATCTCGATCTTCACCGAGTCCGACACCAGATCCGCCACCACCAGACCCATCTCCACGGAATACCACGCTTCCTTCCACAGCCGTTCGCGCAGAGATACAATCTTGCGTTCACAGAAGACACGCTTGAACAGGATGCCGCCCCGGCCGGGATTGTAAACCGCAATGACAGTCGAAAACTTCGAAACGTTGGTATTCTTCGAGTCCGTACCGATGTAAATGATCTTATTGCCGTTGACGTTTCTTCCCAGAAAGTCATCCAGGCGTCTATGCCTTTGGGTGCCGGCGTCAAACATCGTCAAACCCCGCGTTCTACAATTCCGCACTATTTGTCATCTACTGGTCGGCAAGGGAGGTCGGAGGGATGGCCGGGGAAGGATGGAAAGCGGGGGGAATGGGGAAGGTTACGCCGGTAATGCCCGTCGTTTATGCCTTCGTTTCATTCTTCCATGGACCCAATGCTTCATCGCTCTGACTCACCTATGCTCTCACAATGCCGTACGGCAACGAGCCGTCGCCACTTTACAATTTACCCGTCCGTTGCCGGTTTTTCAACTAGGGGCATCGCCGAATTTTATTGTTAACCGTATTAAACGTTATGGATGGCCGCGAAATGAAAATGGTTCCATACTTCACGACTCGCGCTCGCCCAGCACCAGCGACACCGTCACCGCTATGACGAGATTGACAACCAGCCCGACAATGCCCGCGTGAATTCCGGCAACCTTGCCGTGTCCCGTCAGCGCCAGAGAGGCGGCGACGGCAATGCCGGCAAGCAGGCCGGCAAGCACGGCGCTTGCGTGCAACCGGCGCCAGCGTATGCCGAGCATGAACGCCGGCGCCAGTTGAATCAGTATTTCAAACTTGATGACCAGCAGTTTGATCAGGGTCGCATCCCGCAGTCGGATCGCCAACACTACCAGAATGCCCAGCAGCAACCACGACAGCAACTTCCCCAGACGCATCAGTTCCGCTTCACTCGCATCGGGCTTGATGAACCCTGCGTACAGGTCTTTTGTCAGCATCGACGAAATCGACAACAATGCGGAATCCGCAGTTGACATGACGGCGGCCAGAATCGCGCCGAAAAGGATGACGACCAGCCAGTAACCGAAGACGGATGCCTGCTGGATATCGCTCAGGATCACCGTCAGCACCCGGTCGCTGGAGGCGCCTTCGAGCAACTGCGGATAGTTCGCTAACGCCGTGATCCCGACGAACACGGCGACCATTGCCGTCGTGAACGGGATGAACGCCATCACTACAAAGCTGCGGCGCAACGCCGCAGCGGAGTCCGCAGCGTAAATTCGCTGAATTGCCTGCGGATACAGGGCGCCGCCGATGCCGACGAGAAAGATGAAGCTGAACCACTCGCGGCAGCGGGCGGCGGACGGCGGTAGGATCTTCGCCCGGTCCCCTTCCGAAGCGAGAATCATGCGGGCCGACTCGCCGGGCAGTCCGTACTTTTGAAAAATCAGGACCAACAGAACGCCGAAGCCGACCAGCAGCATCAGCCCCTGGATCATGTCCGTCCAGGCCACGGCCCGGAGACCGCCCATGGTTTCGTAGATCACCATGATCAATGCCAGCATCACAACCCCGTACAGATAGGCGCTGGCCGGCGGCAGTCGTGTCAAACCCTCGAGGGCGCGCCCCATCGCCATCAACTGCGCAAGCAGGTAATTGGACAGGGCAACGATCATGACGACCGAGGCGATCAGGTTGATGGTCTTTGAATTGAAACGGTCGGTTAGGAAATCCGTCGGCGTGATGAAGCCCTTGCGGCGCGCCAGGCGGTGAAGTTCCGGTGCGAAGAGGAGGTAAAACACGATGATCGCGGTCATGAAGTGCACACTCATGACCCAGGCGTAGCCGATGCGGTATGTCTTACCGGTGAATCCGAACAAAGTGTTGCCGCTATACTGCGTCGCGTACAGGGTCAGCACCAGGACAACGAAACCGAAGCCGCGGCCGGCCAGGTAGAAATCCTTCATGGAGTTTTCCTGCCGGGCACGCATGCCGAGCCAGCCGACAATCAGTAAGGAGAGTATGTACGCTGCGATCAGCGCCAGGCCGCCGGGACCAAATGGTAGCAGATCACTGTTCATTGGTGCTGGGAATGCTCCGTTCCGAGACCTCAAGATCGCCCGTTGGTTCGGTGTCGGATTCGTCATTGCCCGAATCCGGCCAGCGCTTTAGAAGCAGCCAGGCCGTCAACAAAGAGGCTGCGAGATTGGCAAGAAGGGCAACAACAACCCATGCCGGCAGTCCCAGCCACAGCGTCGCATCTCCGGACGGCCAGTACCAGGGCACGGCAATGGCGAGGAGAACCGCGTAGGCAAGCCAGATCGGCCAGCGGATGTGCTGATTTGTGCGGGGAATCTCAGACATGATTATCTGGGCAACGGCGGACGCGGCTGAATTGGGGCTGCCTCAGCAGTTGATGGGGGAAGATCAATCGAAACACGTGAGGCCGCGGGAAAAAGTACCCCACAATCCCGGTATTCCAATGACGAATTCCCGGTGTTCAGCCGTCCGTCAGCCGATGGATCACGTTCCACGCGCTCCCCCATACGGAATAGTCACGTGATGTTCAGCGAGGTTCTGGCGCTGCCAGTTTTGGCAGGCTGAAACGGAGTACTTAATCTCTCCCGAGAAACTTGGTTCCGGGTTTCAGGTGTTCGAAGACCGGTAGATTGCAGTCATTCTTTGGAGGGCTGCAAAGTTTCATATCGTAATAACTGGTTCGCACCGCGAAGCGGCGGATGCTCCTCTTAAACTCTCCTCTTAAACTCTCCTCTTAAACTCTCCTCTTAAACTCTCCTCTTAAACTCTCCTCTTAAACTCTCCTCTTATAATCCCGCCCCTTAACCCCACTCCCACCTGAATTGAGGGAAAGGATTACGAGTTTGTTCTGTCCAGTCCTGACGAAAAGTTGACAGTTTCTATGTCGTCCTTCGTCCTCGAAACCGTGTCGCAATCGAGTACAAGGACAAAGGACGAGTCCCCAATCCCCAATCCACAGTCCCGCCATTGAAATGCCGGCAGACGGCGTCTACATTGAACTCATGATCACCGATGAGCAGAATAACGCATTTGACGCGCACGGCTACTTTGTACTCGAGGACGTCCTTGACGCGGCCACGTTATCGGAGTGCCGGGCGGAAATTCGGCGGCTACATGAACATTACGGTGAGCTCAAGACCAAGGAGGCGCCGGAACTTCAGTGCTTTCAGATCGAACCGTTTTCGCAAGTGCAAAAGGAAAACGATCTGCCGGTGCTTCGTAAAATCGAACAGACCGACCGCTTCTCGGACGTCTTTCGGCGTCTTGCCGAGCATCCGAAGCTGGTAGCGGCGCTCAGGCAATTACTGGGACCGGATCTTTTGCTGTTTCGCAGCACGTTGATGCTGAAACCCAACCACCATGGCTCGGCCCACGGCTTCCATCAGGATTCCGCGTACTGGCCGATGGATCCGCCCGTATCGATCACGCTCAGTATAGCACTCACGGAAGCCACTCCCGAAAACGGTTGTTTCAAGGTCATACCGGGAAGCCATCAGTGGGACCTTCAGGAGTGGGGACAGATCTGGCGGGATGAAGGTGACGGGATGACCGACCGAACCGACGTCGATCTCTCCGGTCAGATCGAGGTACCGATGCGGGCCGGCAGCGCCCTGTTCTTGCACAGCAAACTGGTCCACGGCTCTGGCCCGAACATGTCAACAAATCCGCGAAACACGGCGCTTTACGTATATTTCCCCACCAACGTCAGCTACAAGCCGTTGCACGCGGAAGAGCCGAAGTCAAAGACATTCCGCGTTATTTGCGGCGCCGGCGGCCGGCAAGAAATCACCATGACGGCGGTATGATTCGTCGCCGTGCACGGCGACGCGAATCACCGCCTCATGATCAGCCGGAACGTCCCCAGCACGGCCTGCAGCACAACGTTCCCCGGAAACAGAACGATCTTGAAGAACATCAGCATGCGGTTGAAGGCGTCGCTGTAGGAAAACCGATGAATGTGCTTGTCGCGACACCCTTGCGAAAAGAGCTCAATCTCCTGCTCGAGCACTTGTGGGCAAAATCGCTGCATACTCAGGTGGTGAATCTGCCGAAGGCGAAGGTCGTGCACTCATCCCGGACCGAGATTACCCTGGCCGCCGCCGGCCATGGCAAAGTCCGGTTCGCTGTCGCAGCACAATATCTCATCGATGCACTCGGCCCGTTCGACCTCCTCATCTGCGCCGGCGCCGCCGGTGCTCTCTCCGCCGAACTTCACCCCGGCGACGTTGTCGTGTCGACCTGTACGATTGAGCATGACTACAAGCTGGGATTCGGCGGGCCGTCCGAGCCGCCGAAATTCGACGGCGATGCCGAATTGATCGCGCAGATGCAGGCGGCGACGACCGAGCCAGGGGCGTTCCGTGTCCTTTTCGGGCCGGTAGCCAGCGGCGATGAGGATGTCGTGACCAGGACCCGGGCCGACGAACTGCATAAAGCCACCGGCGCCCTCGCCGTCGCGTGGGAGGGCGCCGGCGCCGCGAACGTCTGTTCTTTCAACAACATTCGATTCCTGGAAATCCGTGCCGTCGCGGATGCCGCGGACCACGCCGCCGCCGACAGCTATCATCTAAACCTTCCCTGCGCGATGCAGAACATCGGCACCGTATTGGAGTCTTATTTCGCGGAAACCGCGAAATAATGGTCATAATGGTAGTCATAATAGGAATAACAGAATAATAGAATAATAATAATGGCAATAATGGTGACTCTTAATTTAACACCTGAAACTGTAGCTATTTAAATTAATTTTATCCAATTATACTCTAATCGGCGTAGTTAAAGTTGGCGTTCACCTTGTTGGCGTCAGCGACGGTGCCGTTTTGAAACATTCGATTTTTTTCCGCGGGGCCCGCGAAAAAAACCGGAGAAGATACTCATGTCGAAAAAACGTGTGCTGTTGACGGGGGTGGAAGGCTGCATTGGCAGCGCCTGTCGTCAACACTGGGGCGATCATTTTGCGGTGCGCTACCTGGTCTACACCGACGACCAGATGCCGGATGACAGCGATGATGTCGTGGTCGGTGGTTGCCAGGACTTCGATTTGATGGTGCAAGCCACCGCCGGCATGGATGCGGTCGTGCATCTGGCGGCCATAGGCATGGGGCACAGGGCGTCGTTAGAACCCCTGCTCGATTCGAACATGATCGGCACCTACAACGTCTCACCGGCGGCTGGGAATCCGATGGTATCCTGGCAACACCGGACATGCCGCCGCGGGCCGATTCGCTCTATGGCGTTACCAAATCGTTTGCGAGATTCTGGGCCATTTCTACGCCGACCGGCACGGGCTGGAGTTCGTAGCTGTGCGCATCGGCAGCGTCTATGCCGATGACCGACCGCATGTAATTCGAGATATCTGGATGTGGACCAGCCAACGGGATATGGCCGAACTACTGCGCCGGGCGGTGCAGGTCGAGGGGATTCGATTTGCCATCGTCTATGGCGGCTCGAACAATCCGAACAGCTGCCTCGAGCTTGCGTCGGCCGGTGACATCCTGGGCTTTGTGCCGCAGGACGATGTCATGGAGTATCTGGATGATCTACCGGCGGCGATCGTCGCCCGCCACGAAACCACCGTCTGGCAGGCGCTCGACAAGGGCACGGGTCACACGCTCAAATTAGGCGGCCGCGACGGTTGTGGGTAGGTGGTGACGGGCTCAATCATTCGAATTCGGCGACCTGTTTCCGTTTCTGAATCCGTTTACGGGCCTCGGCAGCGTTGCGTCGGATGTGCTCCTCCTCGTCCTTCAGCGCTTCGATCAACGCCGGCACGGCCGCCTTGGCCTCCGGGCCGATTTTCCCAAGGACCCGGACAGCCCGGCCTCGGACATCGCTGTCCTTGTCCTTCAGCGCTTCGATCAACGCCGGCACGACCGTATTGGCCTCCGAGCCGATCGCCCCAAGAGCCCAGACAGCCTCGGCTGCGACCCCCTTATCCTCGTCCTTGAGCGCTTCGATCAACGCGGACACGGCCGCCTTAGCCTCCGGGCCGATTGCCAGAAGGGCCCCGGCAGCGCGGTATCGGACCTCCCTGTTCTCGTCTTTCATCGCTTCGATCAACGCGGACACGGCCGCCTTGTTAGCCTCCGGGCCGATTGCCCCAAGGGCCGTGGCAGCACGGTATCGGAACTCCCTGTTCTCGTCCTTGAGCGCTTCGATCAACGCGGGCACGGCGTCCGGGCCGATTGCCCCAAGGGCGCTGACAGCCTGGTTTCGGACATCACTGTGCTTGTCCTTAAGAAGCACTTCGATCAAGGCCGGCACGGCCGTCTTGGCCTCCGGGCCGATTGCCAGAAGGGCCCCGATAGTGCGGTATCGGACATCGCTGTCCTTGTCCATCAGCGCTTCGATCAACGCCGGCACGGCCGTCTTGGCCCCCGGGCCGATTGTCCCAAGGGCCCAGACAACGCTGCGTCGAACATCCCTATCCTCGTCCTTCAACGCTTCGATCAACGCCGGCACGGCCGTCTTGGCCTCCGGGCCGATTGCCCCAAGGGCCTTGGCAGTCTGTTTTCGGACATCACTGTGCTCGTCCTTAAGCGCTTCTATCAAGGCCGACACGCGATCTAACTCCGCACACGACGTGCACATACTCCCGATAGCCGCCAAGAACAGCGTGAACACCGTCGTCATCTTCATGGGTTCACCCTCCTCTGGTGTTTCCCTCATGTTTTCGGCTATTTAATTTTCCAGCGCTCACGCGCTGCTCTTTCCGATAGCCGATCATCCAGGTATCAACCAGTAGGCCTTACTGGTCAATGATCGAATTCAGCCGAATCCAGAATTTCCGCTCATCGACCGATTTGACGATGAGCAGAAGGCCGACACGGTCGACTCAACAAAGGCCTACTCGAAAACTGTCTTCCCGCCTTCGTCCCGAATGCGGGACTACGGCACGGCAAGCAGGAGGCGAAAGACTACACCGTTGACACGGATGTCTTCCAGACGCTTGATGCGGCGGCCCGGCGAGATCCCCATGCGAACCGCGAAACGGCAGGCGTTAGCGGCGAAGCTCCAACCGCCGTCGGGGTCGTTTCCACGGGCTCGCGGCGTAGTGCTGCGGCCCTTTCCTATTATTGACAGCGAAAAAAACGGCGAATTTCCGCACTATGGCTAAAAAACCGTACAGATAATCTGTCTGCTGGGGAAATCACTGTGGCGGTAATGTGGCTGTTATTCGCCGAAAAAGGCATAAGTTAGGACAGCAACGGGCACTACCGGACAGAAAATCGAAAAATGGTGAGAAACCGCTTCGAATAAGGCTTGGTAGATTGGTGGCAGGGGAAGGATTCGAACCTTCGAAGGCATCGCCAGCAGATTTACAGTCTGCCCCCTTTGACCGCTTGGGGACCCTGCCAAAACTTTCTGATGCAAGTAAAGAAAAGTATCTAGTATGACACGAAATCGAGTCCGCTGCAAGAGTAAAATGCAAATGAAAGCAACTTCACTGCCGTCCGACCGACTTGGCAGAGCCGTCTGAGAGTTGCGAGTAGAGACGAAAAGTGAAGAGCAGGACCACGTGCCACACTCCACCCGACTTCGCTCAGGTAGCTAGGTTGGGCTGGCGTCTTTCACCATTCATTTTGACTCACCGAATCGGCAAGACAACGCGCAATAAATTGTTCCGTCGTACTCGTACTCGAATCGACCGTAGAGGACGAGGACAAGGACGAGGACGATTGGCGCGTTCGACGGGAATTTAAGCTGCGCGTTTGTATTTTGGCCTCCCTCGGAATTCGGTGATGCCTAAATGCCCCCTCCACCTCCCACCCGACTTCGCTCCGTCAGCCGACGGACTTCGTCGGGCAAACGCCTTCCACCATCCCGAATCCCCACGCATCATTCACCTCCTCTTCTCTCCTAATTCCTCCCCTACGGGTCAACCCTTGGTAATCGCACCCCAACCTATCGCCAGCAGGCCAACAAGAAAGCCGATCGCGACGCCGCTGACGTGGGCGATGGAACTGACTTCCGGCGTTGCCAGATCGTAAACGGACTGCACGACGAACAGGAATGCAATGAGCAGCAAGCGTGCCCGCGCCTCGTGCGATCGTTGGCGCCGCCATTGGCAAAGATAGATGGCCGCAATGGCGCCCATCACCCCCATGATCGCACCGGATGCGCCGATGAATATCTCTATCTCTCCCGCCGACGGCCGGCTGGCGAACGCCAGGATGATCATGGACCCCGTACCAGCCAGCAAATAGGTGAGGGCGTAGCGCCATTTTCCGATGAAAAACTCGAGGAACGGTCCGAGTATAATCAGTGCCAACATGTTCAAAATCAAATGGAATGCACCGTAGTGAAGAAAGACGGAACTGAGCAGACGCCATCCCTGACCGCCTTCGAGGATATCATGGGGAGTGGCCGCGCCGAGGGCGTAAAGCACGTCCGCGTCGGTGGCGCCGCCTTTCACGATCTCGGCGACAAAGGTAATCAGATTCAAGACCACGAGCACGTAGGTCAGCCATGCCTGGCGGTAAGCGACCGCCGCTGGATAATGGTGCCGCCGCTCGCGTTTCGCCGTTGCGTACGCCTCTTTCATGACGGTCGTGGCATGAGGGCCGAGGAACGCGCTTCCGGCCACCGCGCCGTCCCGCAGGCGTGCCTCTATTTCCGACCGAATCAGTTGGTCGGAGCCGGTGTGAATCGCGTCAAACTCCCGTGCCGCCGCGGCGCCATCCCCGGCGGCCAACGCCGCTGTTCCCCGCCAGTACAATTTGACGTCTTGCGGGTGACTCGTCAACGGGCCGTCGAGAATGCAAGCGACGGCGTCGCGATGCCCCGTGAATGCAAAGACAAAGAGGCGTGCCGTTGCCAGAATCTCGGTATAACCCGACGCCGGCATTCCATCTTTGAAAGTACCGTAAGCCTGCACCATACGATCGATCGACCCGATCTCCCCGAGTGCCCGAATATACTGAGCCGCCAGGTTCACATCGATGCGAAGATTGCCGTTATGTACGGTGTCTTCGAACCATTCGACATAGTCGTGCCATCGGTCCTGAAGCCGGAATCGATAGGAAATGGCGAGTCGGCCGGTCCATGTCGTCGGCGTCTCGATTCGCTGCAGAATCTCAACGGCTCGCCCGACGTCACCGCCCTGGGCCAATTCGAGGGCGCGCAGCAGATCCACCCGTTCGCGCCAGCCGTCCGCCGGATGCAACCACGAGAGCAAGCGGGCCAGGCGCGACGCCTTCCGAAACTCCTTCATGGTCGTCAAGCGCAGCAGAATGCGGTTGCCGATGGCCGGCGCCAAGACCAGCGGCAGCCAGACTGCAGCTGTGATCAGGCCGGCCGAATCGGGCATCGTCACACAGCCGAAGACAAGCAGGACGACGATCGCCGCCAACATGGCGACCCAACCACGATTTTCACTCACTGCGGTCGCTCGGATGATGGCGGTCAGCTGCACGGCTGTTGTCAGTCCAACCAGCCACATCAAAATGTGGTTCAGATCCACTGAAGCGGAATCGGATAAAGTTTTGAAGTTATGGGGAGATGGATCGTTCTATCACTAGGCGAAGCAAACCCTGATCGTGAACGCAATCATTCCGCCTGAGGCGAATCCGCCTCAGGCGGAAAACCCCGTCGGATTTTCGCATTCGTGAACCCTGACGTAAACCCCGTCGGCTATTGGAGAGTTTTAACCCCGTCGAACTCCAGATCGATTCGAGTTTACGCCAAAGTTCACGATAGGGGAAGAGATCGATAGCGTTCACGATAGCGTTCACGACACGGGTAGCGAATTCTGCAGCCGAGAGACAACTGTCCGACATTCGAGTCATCGACAAAGCCGACGGAGGCAATCCCGCATGGCGGACGCCTTATCGGCAGCGTTGCAGGCAGAACGAACCAGTAACTCATTTTTCCAGGAAAAGCTATAATTTGTGAACGGCGACGGTTGTAAGACAATTGAAATATAGCTAACGTTCGATGCCCTCGCAGTCGTCCTGCCACTCTGCAAAACCTGAACCAGAACTCACCGAATCGCCAATAGGACGCGCAATGGATTTTTCCGTCGTCCGCGTCGTCGTCCTCGACAGTCGATTCGAAGACGACGACGATTGGCTCGTACGGCGGGAATTCAAATCGCGCGTTGACATTTTGGCCTCCTGCGGGACACGGGGAGGCTTGCCAAACCTTCGACCCCGAGAACCTCTCAACCTCCGTCGCCAGCATCAATGGATTTCACTGACTTGAACCCACAGCAACTCGCCGCCACCCGCGCCCTCGACGGGCCGGTCTTGGTGCTTGCCGGTGCCGGCACCGGCAAGACATCGGTCATCACCTACCGGATTGCGGCATTGCTGCGCAACGGTGTCGACGCCGAGCATCTGCTTGCCGTCACATTCACGAACAAAGCTGCCCAGGAAATGCGGGAGCGGATCCACGGCCTCCTACCCAGTGCCGATATCGCCGCCATGGCCGTGTCGACGATACATTCCTTCTGCTGCCGCGTCCTGCGGCGGGACATTCATCATCTGGGCTTCAGTCGGCGATTCGGCATTGCCGATGCCGGTGATCAGGACAGCTTAACTCAGCAGCTCATGGGTGAAATGGGGCTTGCTAAAGGTGAGTTCGACGCGAATTTTTTCAAGAACGGCATCAGCCACGCCAAGAATCACATTGAATCGCCGGACGACGTTGGCGCCAACAGCCGTCGCGATATTATGAAGATACTTGCCGACTTGTATGCGCGTTATCAGACCGTTTTGAAAAACATGAACCTGCTCGACTTCGATGACCTGTTGCTCTTTACCGTTCGGTTGTGGCAGGAACATCCCGATGTCCTCGAGCAGTACCGGGACCGATATCGCTACATACTCGTGGATGAGTATCAGGACACGAACCGGGTTCAGTCCGAATTGCTGCGGCTGCTTTCCGGGCCGAGCCGGAACATCTGTGTCGTCGGCGATGACGACCAGTCCATCTACGCTTGGCGCGGGGCCGATATCAGGAATATCCTCGAGTTTACGACCACCTATCCGAAGGCGACGGTCATCAAACTCGAGCAGAATTACCGTTCGACAAAGGCTATTCTCGAAGCCGCCAGCGACGTCATTTCGCGGAATGAAGACCGCCATGCCAAGCGGCTCTGGTCGACGAAACCGGAGGGCGACCGTATTCGCTACTTCGAAGCTGAAGACGAAATCAGCGAAGCGCGGCTGGTCGCCGATCTGATCCGCGAAACGTGTTACGGGCCGGGGATTTCCTTCAACGACATCGCCGTCCTGTTTCGTTCCAACCATCAAACCCGGCCGTTTGAGGAGGCAATGAGGGATCACGGGCTTCCGTACCGGATCGTCGGAGCGAAATCCTTTTACGAGCGGCGTGAGATCAGGGATGCCGTGGCCTATCTTCGCATCCTCCACAACGACCGCGACGATCTCAGCCTCCTGCGCATCATTAACGTCCCCGCCCGCGGCGTCGGCGATAAGTCGATCGAAAAACTCAAACAGATGCAGACCATTATGGGCGAACCGCTGCTGGCCATTATCCGCAAACCGGACTTCCTGAACGCGCTCGCCGCCAGGGGGCGATCGAATGTCGAGGCTTTCATCAAGGCCTATGACGCTGCGCTGTCCGCGTTCACGACGCCCGGCTACCTGGCGCGAAAACTGCTTCGCTATCTTTCCGATATCGATTACATCCCTGGTTTGGGAAAGGTCTACAAAAACCGGAAGGAGGCCCGGCAGCGCTCTGACAACGTCGTTGAGTTCGTCAATTCCGCGGCACTGTTTGAGGAGCGTTTGATCGAGCGGGCACTCCCGCGCGATGACCGGAGCGGCGGCGGCGCGACGTTGCAGTCTTTTCTGGAGGCGTTTTCACTGACCGACGATCGCGACCGGACGGAGGAAAAGACCGAGGCGGACGACGGTGTCACCCTGCTCACCGTGCACGCCGCAAAGGGGCTCGAGTTTGCCTGCGTAATCATCATCGGAATGGAGCAGAACATGTTTCCGCACGAGCGATCGATCAACGATTTCGCCGTCGATGAAGAACGGCGCCTCTTTTACGTCGCCATGACGCGGGCACAGGATCATCTCGTCCTGACACGGGCCGTAACCCGAACGCGTTTCAACCGAAGGGCTGTGATGCAACCGTCACAGTTTATTGCCGAACTCCCAGAACATCTGGTGCAGCAGGAAACCCCGGAGGCGGCATTCTCCCCGGCTTCGTCGGATCAGGTCAGCACCGTCATTTCGAAAATGAAGGAACGGTTCGGATGAGTGCGGACCTCGTAACCGCTGCTTTCGAAATAACCATTCGAGGATCGGCAGTCAATCCATTGGAGTCTGAAGGATGAAACAGCGGCTGCGGAGTCCGCAATCAGGTCCTTTTCGGTGGTGGCCGACCGGTTTTCTCGGCATCACGATGTTCGGCGTCTTCGCGCTTTCCGGTTGCCGGACGCCTGGCAATGATGGGGAGTTCGTGCGTGTCGGGGACTGGCGCGAACGCCTGGCGGCACACCGCATGGCCCCGGGACAGAACATACACAAGATCGATATTTGCCGGAACGCTGATGCATCGCACCATCTCGTTCGGATCCGCGAGCGCGAGCCGTATCACATACATGCGAAACATGATCTTACGGTCTCCGTCTTGGCCGGCCGCGGGGAAATCGTCATCGACGGAAAGCGCCATCCGTGCGGACCCGGGAACGTGCGATACATTCCGCGCGGCCGGCCGCACGCCTATATCAATCGCGGGCGCGAGCCCGGTGTCGCGTACGCGATTTTTAATCCGCCGTCCGACGGTTAAGATATCATTCCAGTGGGCGAGTGAGACGCGGGATAGAGGATGGCGTCAGGAGGTCTTTGCGTGTCGCGGGTTGGCTGCATTGCAATCGGCAATCAGCACTGCGACAAGCTCCGGATTTCCAACAATCGCAAATCGGCAATGACTTTGCTTTCCGTCATTATTCCAACATTTAATCGTTGGCCGTTGCTGCCGCGCGCGGTTGAATCGGTATTGAACCAGACGCTTCTCCCTGACGAAGTGATTATCGTAGATGACGGATCGACCGATGCGACGGAAGCGGAGTTTGCTGCCCGTTTCCCGCATCTGCGCTATATCCGACAGAAAAACCTTGGGGTCAGCGCCGCGCGCAATACCGGGATCCGGGAGGCACACGGTGATTGGCTCGCCTTTCTTGATTCCGATGACAAATGGCTGCCGGAAAAGCTCGCGCAGCAGATCGCGGCACTGGAACGCAATGCGCATTACCAGTTGTGTCACACGAACGAGATTTGGATTCGCCATGGCCGACGTGTCAATCCGTTGAAGAAACACACGAAGTCCGGCGGTTACGTTTTTCGCAACTGCCTGCCGTTATGCGTAATCTCACCATCATCCGTTATCATCCATCGCAACCTGTTTCTCGAAGTCGGATTATTTGACGAAGAGTTGCCGGCCTGCGAAGATTATGACATGTGGCTGCGAATCTGTGCACGCCATCCGGTTCTCTACCTCGAGGAACTGCTGCTTGTCAAATATGGTGGCCACGACGATCAATTGTCCAGGAAATTTTGGGGGATCGATCGTTTTCGCATCACGGCATTGGAGAAGATAATCCGGTCTGGTGTGCCGGCACCGGAAAACCGGCACCAAGCCGTATTGATGCTTCTGAAAAAAATCGGAATCTTCCTCGAGGGTGCGAAGAAACGCGGGAAAACCAACGACATTGCGCGGTATGAAGACAAGCTCGCGACGTATCGGGAATTCCTCGATCGCTCTTGACCAGAGCGGTGCATTCAGCAGCCGCTGACCAAAACCCACCGGCCGCCGACGATTCCCTCGACGTGGCAACTCCGTTCGCCATCGGGAACAGTCCCGACGCTGTCTCGAACCGATAGAATCGTTCATTATCACGGGCTAAGTTAGTCATCTCGACTCCGGCTGTTTCGCCTGGCCGGAGCAACAAGTTGCCAGGGAGCGCCCACTGCCTCGCGCTGCGATCCGGTTATTACGGATTGTCACTCCCGCGGCTTTGTGGGGCTGATCCCGTGAGGGACGTTGTCCCGTCCCAACGGGACTGACGTCCGCCGAGGCGGAAAACTTTCGTTCGTTGCCGGACAGTTCAAAGTAGCCCAGGCTGAAAGCCTGTGCTACAATCGACCAATCCGTTCAACCGATGCCTTAACGGACAATCTAAGTTTCTCAGGAGCTTATTCCCGCGGCCGTTGTGTAGCCGTGAATAGAATGAGATAAACTTGGCTCCGGTCCGGCAACACCTAAATTCATCGGCGAAGCCATGTCATCCCATCAGAGGCCACTCAACGTCGCGGTGATCGGCGCAGGGACTTTCGGGGAACTGCATGCTCAGACAATGGCGGCACTGCCGGAGGCACATCTCGCTGCCGTGGTCGACACCGACAGCGAACGGGCCGCGGCCGTTGCGACCCGCCTCGACGTCGAACACACGTTCACCGACATCGTTGAGTTGATCGCTGCCTGCACGGTCGATGCCGCCATTGTCGCAACGCCGACCGCGACCCATGTCGACATCGCTCTGGAAGCGCTGGGAGCGGGACTCAACGTCCTCGTTGAAAAGCCGGTGGGTATCGACGTCCCTGATATCCAGCGTCTGGCTAACGCCGCCGAGGACTGCAACGCAACGGTCATGGCAGGCCATATCTGCCTCTTTCATTCTCAACTCAGTCCGTTGATTGCCAGGGTTCGGGAGCGAGGATTCCGCGTACTCCACTTCGCCCGGCACCGGTCGACGGATCATGTCGAGCGGTTTCCCGATGAGCACCCGATCAATCTGACAACTGTCCATGACCTTTACATCGCGGCTCAGATGGCCATCGGGGAGGAGCCGCAGATGTTCGATGCCCTTGACGCCGCGGATAGTACCGGGCGTCCGGATTGTTCGTGGTCCACACTGCGATGGGGCGATGGCCGCGTGGCCACCTTTCACGCCCACTGGACGCTGCCGGTGGACGCCAGAACGGCCGTCGGATTCGATTACGTCGAAGTCCATGGCGACGGATACTCCGCGCGGTTGAACACCAACCCGCAAAATCTAAGTTGGTACGAAGAAAAGATGAACCGGCCTTTCGCTCTCGAAATTTCCGTCATTCATGGCCGGCCCGTCGGGATGCTCGCTGAGGAGCTGCGTACCTTTATCGCCGCCTGCCGCGGTGCGCCGGTACCCCCGGGTTGCCGGATTGCCGATGCCGTCCAACTGCAGCAATGGATGGACAGGCT